>NZ_CAJHBH010000007.1:0-91208 GCF_904846585.1 Psychrobacter sp. H7-1 | reverse complement strand
CAGGTTTGATTGCTTATTGCTGGTTTCCCTATAAACCCACCATCAAAAACATGCCTCAGCAGGGACAGGTAGCCACATTGTAAATAGTATCAATGAGTTACAATGTGGCTTATCCCGAACTGGGGTTAAGTTTAGCAATAGAGTTTTTTATGTTATTGTTTATTTTTACTTAATTTATAATTCTTATTTTATATTAAAAACGATAAGGAAGTGCAATGTCTTCACAGCAAGGATTTACTTTAATTGAGCTGATGATAGTGGTGGCCATCATCGGCGTGTTGTCTTTAATTGCCATTCCTGGCTATCAAAGCTATGCCCAAAAGACCTCTGAAGCTGCCTGTTTGTCACAGACCAAGGCGTTTAGTAATCAGATATTTTTAGAGCGTAATGATCCTACGAATGAGTTTGATGCTGATAAAGCGACCCGCATATTGAATACAGCGAGTGATAAAACAGCTTGCGAGACTATGGTTTATAACGATGGCACGAGTGTAACGCCGGCAGTGATGCCAAGCGTGCAATCAAAAATTAAAAACCCAGGCTCTGATCACACCCATATTATCTGTAATTTAGATAAGAGCGTACAATGTGAAACCAGTAATCTATAATTCGACGATAAAATACACAGTTGAACGTAAAACATAGTCAATAAAAAAAGCGACCTAGGGCCGCTTTTTAAATTTTTAGTCAGATAAAATAAAAAATTCAGAGCTTGAGTGTGGGATAGGGTCTAACGCTCTAGGTACTGAATTTTGCCCTCAACGCCATCCCATTTCTCAGCGTCAGGCAGCTGACCTTTCATTTCAGTGATGTTAGGCCACTCTTCAGCCAGCTCAGCATTTAGTTCGATAAACTCTTCTTGACCCTTTGGCACTTCATCTTCTGAGAAGATGGCATTAGCAGGACACTCAGGCTCACACAAAGCGCAGTCAATACACTCATCAGGATGAATGACCAAGAAATTAGGCCCTTCATAAAAGCAGTCCACAGGGCAGACTTCAACACAATCGGTGTATTTGCAGCGAATGCAATTATCAGTGACAACAAATGTCATAGCGAGCTACCTTTATAAAAGTTATCTTCAAGCATCGGCAATTATTTTGGCGGACTGGGGGCAAGTAGCACAGCCATGTAGCTGTGATGTCTTCTTGAGCCAGTATCGGGCTAAATAATCGCGCTTATAGCTGCTTATAAAAGATAAGTAAGTTGGGAGTAAGAGAGAAGATTTATTTTAGGGGTATATTTTACCCTTTTAATGCATTTTTCACAAATTGCTGTTAGCCCAAGCGTGCTTGTTTTTTTAATTCATAAATTAAGTCCAAGGCTTGTCTGGGTGTCAACTCGTCAGGATAGATGTCATTTAGCGTGTCTAAAATCGCTTTGGCCTTAGTATTTAAAGGGCTAAGCACTTTAGATTCACTTGATAAATGAGGGCTCAAGTCAGGCGCTGTTGACAGGCTATCTTGTGTCACAGAATCAAGAGCTGAGCTATTTAAATCTGCTGCGTAGCGGCTATCGTCGTCATTAGCATAAGCTTTATCAAAATTAGCATGATTATCCCTAGGCGTTATTGAGGGGTGATGACACTCTTGGGTGGCTGCGTTTAGGGATTTTTGTAAGCTTAAGTAGCGTTCGGCGGCGATTAAAACTTTGTCAGGAATACCGGCCATCTTTGCCACATGCAGCCCAAAGCTTGAGCTGGCAGCACCTGGCTCAATTTTGTGCAGTAATAACAGCTGGCCATCGATGTGACTGGCGGCGACATGAACGTTTCTTAGCTTACCGCTAAGATTGCGTTGTTGACTAAGCTCGGTTAATTCAAAGTAGTGGGTGGCAAATAATGTGAGACTACCCATTTCACACAGCTGGACGGCACAGGCATGAGCAATCGCTAGACCATCCGTGGTGGACGTACCGCGGCCGACCTCATCCATTAATACCAAAGAGCAGTGGCTGGCCAGATTTAAGATTTGTGCGGTCTCAATCATTTCCACCATAAAGGTAGATTTGCCACCAGCTAAGTCATCGGCTGATCCAATGCGAGTAAAAATGCGATCAATGTCACCGAGGGTAGCTGAGGCGGCCGGCACGAAGCTGCCACAGCAGGCAAGCAGCACAATAAGGGCAGTTTGGCGCATATAGGTAGATTTACCACCCATATTTGGCCCAGTGATGAGTAGTAGCCGCTCATTAAATGATTCCGTGCCCAGTTGACAATCATTGGCCACAAAATGCTGCAGCCCAGAGGTGGGTTGGCTATTGCCATGGGTTGCTTTGGGCTGACTCATGGCTTCTACGACTAAGTGCCGGCCTTGGCGAATGTCTAAATAACTGCCACTTGGGTCAAGCGTGGGGCGTACCCAGTCATTATCTTTGGCAAGTATAGCCCAGTTAAGCAGCACGTCAATCTGAGCGATGGCTGCGCTAAGCTGTTGTAAATCTTGAAGCTGTTCACTTAAGCGCACCAGTAACCCTTGATATAACGCCTTTTCACAGCTGAGTGCTAAGCTTTGGGCGTCTAGATATTCCACCTCCAGATTCTTCAACGGCTCAGTGATAAAACGCTCGCTGTTTTTAAGGGTTTGGCGGCGAATAAAAACATCCGGCGCTGTAGACGCTTGCGCTTTGGGTAATTCAAAGTAAAAACCGCTGACTTTGTTAAAGCCTACTTTTAGGCTGGGGAGCTGATAATTTTGACGGGCTTCATCAGCCATGTCATCAAGGGTTTGTTGGATATTGTCATGCAGATGAACCAGGCGATCAAACTCACTGTCATATCCCTCTGCAATCATGCCACCGTCACGTATATGGGCTGGCGGCTCCTCTATAATAGCCGACTCGATGTGTTCAGCGATTTTTAATAAGGTGTTTTTTTGCAGTGGTAAGTTTTGTAGTAGGCTTGGCAGTAGACCCTCACTGTCCGCCTGTAGCCCTAAGCTCTGTAACGTGTGGGCCAGCTGCTCACTGTGTCTGATACTGTCTGCTAAGCGCCGCAGGTCTCGGGGTTTGGCGCTGTGTAATGCAATGCGGCTACTGATACGCTCAATATCAGCGATACAGTGTAAGCTTTGCTGCAGCTGAGTTATCTCAGCGCTGGTGGGTGTCTGTATCAGCCACTGGCAGGCATCAAGACGCAAGCCTAACGACTCAACATGAGTGGCCAGACGTAGCGGGCGCTTGAGCTGGTTGATTAATAAGCGTCTGCCCATGGCGCTTTGGCACTGATTGACCACGCTTAATAGACTGGTGCCCGTGGGACTAACGGGGGTAAATAACTCAAGGTTGCGGCTGCTAATGTCATCAATGATTAAATAGTCTTCATCACGCTCAACAATCAGTTCAGTGAGCTGCGGCGTGTGGCGCTGCTGGGTTTGCTGAGCATAATGGATTAAGGCGGCACTGGTGGTTTGTGCCACCAAACTTTCGGCGATGCCCAGTCCCTCTAAGGTTTGTACATTAAACTGTCGACATACTGTTTCGCCGGCATGCTGGGGGTGAAAGTCGCTGGCCGCCACACTAATAACTGGGCAATATAGCTTGTCTTGTAGCCAGTGGCGCCAGTCATCGCTTAACGTCTCTGGAATAATCACTTCACTTGGGGCAAATCTGTTGAGTACGGTGAGCAGACGCTGCTTTAACAGTACCTCATAATCCACCTGTGACTCAGACACATAAGCAATATTGGCCTCAGCCGGCTTAATAACCTCAGAAAGTGGCAGGGTTTGCGTACGAATGGTACCGGCGTTGATGTCTAGCTGGCTGATACCTATCTGGTTTAGGCTCGCTTGATTTGAGCTACTCTTTAGGTGTTGCCAATTTTTCTTTAAATTGAAATCAAGTGCCACAACGCTTGGGGTGTGATTGGGCGCAATAAGTGCATCATCGGTGAGAGTGCCAGCGGTTAATGTTTTGACCACTTCACGGCGCATGATACCTTTGGCCGCAGTGGGCTTATTCGTGTCATGCTCTTCATTCAGCTCAGGGGCATCCTCGACTTGCTCACAGATAACCACGGTTTCGCCCGCTGCAATAAGACGCGCCATATAGCTTTCGGCAGCATGAAAGGGCACGCCGGCCATAGCGATATTGTTACCTGCTTTATCGTTGCCGCGGCGGGTTAAAGTAATGTCTAAAATATCAGCCGCTCGCTGAGCATCGGTAAAAAAAAGCTCATAAAAATCGCCCATACGGTACAGCAAGAGCGCATTCGGATACTGCGCTTTGAGGGTTAAATATTGCACCATCATTGGGGTATGGTCATCAAGATTGTATTCAACGCCAGCTATATTGAGCAGTGAGGTGGTGTGCACGGTGTCAGACATAATTTTTGCTTATTTGCTTAAAGATTAAGTGGCTTAAAAGGGGCGTAGTTAAAAGACCAAGCGGTTTACATTATTATATGATTTATATTGTGGGTCATTTAGCTGATACGCATTATCTAAAGTAGGGGGCTTATTTAGTGACCGCTTTGAATGCGGTAAATGAGGGATAAAACCACCCTCTATTTTAGCATTTATTGCCGCATTGATTCTGCTCATAAATCTAAGGCGGAGAAATACAACGCCTGATTTGCTAAAAAGCAACAAATAATTTGTGATTACAGAATCAATTACCCTTGTATCTATCAAGGCTGTTACCATATATAATAGATAAAATTTTTTTATGGTCTGCGCAGATGTGCGTCTGACTGAGTCGATATGTAGGTCTACAAAGTTATGTTGTCAAAAATAGTCGGAAGCGTAATTGGTACCAAAAATGATCGTGAGCTAAAGCGGATGCGTCAAATTGTCGCAAAGGTAAATGCTCAAGAAGCGGCAATTAGTGCGCTAACAGATGCACAGCTTCGTGATAAGACGGCAGAGTTTAAAAGTCGTTTTGATGAGGGGGCAAGCTTAGATTCATTATTGCCTGAAGCCTTTGCGGTCTGTCGTGAAGCCTCAAAACGAGTACTGGGTATGCGCCATTATGATGTGCAAATCATCGGTGGTATCACCCTTCATGAAGGCAAAATTGCAGAAATGCGTACCGGTGAGGGTAAAACCTTGATGGCAACCTTAGCCATTTACCTCAACGCCATTAGTGGCAAAGGGGTACACGTGGTTACTGTGAACGATTACTTAGCGGCGCGTGATGCTGAACTAAACCGTCCTTTGTTTGATTTTTTGGGACTAACCGTTGGGGTCATCTACTCTCAGCAGCCCCCTTATGAAAAAGTCGCGGCCTATCAATCCGATATTACCTATGGTACCAACAACGAATATGGCTTTGATTACTTACGTGACAACATGGTGTTTAGCTTGGCTGAAAAAAAACAGCGTCCACTAAACTACTGTATTATCGATGAAATTGACTCTATCTTAATTGATGAGGCACGTACGCCGCTGATCATCTCAGGTCAAGCCGATGATTCTTCAGCCACTTATGCTTTGATTAATAATATTATCCCGCGTTTGACTCGCTCAACTGACGAAGAAGCCAATAAAGAAAATGAAGATGGCGACTTTTGGATCGATGAGAAAAACCGCCAGATTGAGATTAGTGAAAAAGGCTACGAGAAAATTGAATCTTTCTTAATTGAAGTGGGTGAGCTTGGCGAAAATGAAAGCTTATATAGCCCAATTCGCTTGCCTCTACTTGCGCATGTACAAGCCGCCATTCGTGCGCATCACATCTTTATTAAAAACGTACATTACATTGTTGATAATGGTGAAGTCATCATCGTAGATGAAAACACCGGTCGTACCATGCCGGGTCGCCGTTGGTCAGATGGTCTACATCAAGCTGTAGAGGCCAAAGAGGGGGTTGAAATTCAAGCGGAAAACCAAACGCTTGCCACCACCACTTTCCAGAACTATTTCCGTCTTTACGACAAGTTATCAGGCATGACCGGTACCGCCGATACCGAAGCGGCAGAATTTAAATCTACTTATGATATTGATGTGGTAGTTATTCCTACCCACAAGCCAATTGCGCGTATCGACTTAGAGGACCAGATCTTCTTGACCAAGCTGGGTAAATACAAAGGTATTATCCGTGAGATTAAAGAGATTCAAGCCAAAGGCGCACCTGTGTTAGTCGGTACAGCGACCATTGAAGCCAGTGAAGAGCTGTCTTATTTGCTTGACCAAGAAGGTATTAAGCATAACGTCCTAAACGCTAAGCAGCATGAGCGTGAAGCAGAAATTATCGCTCAGGCAGGTAGCCCCAAAGCGGTGACCATCGCCACCAACATGGCGGGCCGTGGTACAGACATCATTTTAGGCGGTAACTGGCAGGCACACATTAGTGATCCGGACAATGTTAGCCCAGAGGAAATGCAGCGTCTAAAAGCAGCTTGGCAGAAAAAGCATGACGAAGTATTGGCTGCAGGCGGGTTGCATATTATTGGCTCAGAGCGTCACGAGTCACGCCGTATCGATAACCAGCTGCGTGGTCGTGCCGGTCGTCAAGGTGACCCTGGCCAGTCTCGCTTCTTCTTATCGCTAGAAGATGACTTGATGCGTATCTTTGCCGGCGACCGCGTGGTAAATATGATGCGGGCTATGGGTTTAAAAGAAGATGAAGCCATTGAACACAAAATGGTATCTCGCTCTATCGAAAACGCCCAAGGAAAAGTAGAAAGCCGAGATTTTGATGCGCGTAAAAACCTTCTAAAATACGATGACATCGCCAACGAACAACGTAAAGTTATCTACTCTCAGCGTGATGACTTGCTGGCAGAAGCCGATCTTAAACAGGCCATCGAAGCGATGCATCGCGATGTCTATGATGCGCTCATTAGCCAGTTTGTACCCCCAGGATCTATTGATGATCAGTGGAATATTGATGGCTTAGAAGATGAGCTTGAGAGCGAATTTAAATACTACATGCCAATTAACGACTGGTTAGATAGTGACCGCCGCTTAGATGAAGAGGGGCTGCGTGAGAAGATTGTTCAAACCGCTATTGCCCGTTATCGTGAGCGCCGTGAGCTGATGACCCCAGAAAATGCCGCCCAGCTTGAGCGTCATTTTATGCTACAAAGCCTAGATCGTCACTGGAAAGAGCATTTAACGCAGATGGATCAGCTGCGTAAAGGTATTCATTTGCGTGGTTATGCACAAAAAGACCCACAACAAGAGTACAAACGTGAGTCGTTTGAGCTGTTCCAGATGATGCTAGGTGCCATCAAGTCAGACACAGTACAAGACTTATCACGCGTGCATATCCCAACCCGTGAGGAGCTTGAGGCGATGGAAGCGGAGCGTTTGGCTCAAGCTGAGCGCCAACAGATGATGTTTGAACACGATGAGGTGGACAGCCTAACCGGTGAGCGTCATAGTGACCCTGATGTTGAAGCGCGCAACTTAGCGGCTGAGCAACAGGCAACTGCAACTAAGGCACCTGCTGCTGCCAATGGTAATAACCCGTACGCAAATATGAATATTAGCCGTAATGCCCCCTGTCCTTGTGGTTCTGGCTTACGCTATAAGCAGTGCCACGGAAAAATTTAATAATTTTTCGTGTATAAACTCCCGACATAACTAGACCGTAATTTTGTAGACGGTGAGGATAAAACTATGACTATGAATAATAAATCATTAAAACTAACCGTATGGATAGCAGCACTTACAGCAGTACTGGGGTTAACGGCTTGTCAAAAGCAAGAGCAACCAGCCCCTGCACAAGATGAAGAGGCAGAAGTAGCCATGTCAGCTGAGCCGGCAGAAGGCAATGATCCTGCCATCGTAGCCGACGATTTAGATGACGTAGATGCGCGCTCTGCCAATGCAGATGAGGCCGCAGCCGATGCGGCGGCAACAGACGTGGACGCCGCACCTGCCGCTGAAACTCCAGCACCAGCTGATGTAGATACTCAGTCAGAGGCTGCAGCTGAAACTACTGAGACAGCCCCTGCCCAATAAGAGGGCTCAATAAGAGGTTAGTAACTTACTGTCGTATTAAAACGCTATCGTATTAAGATGCTCACTATTTATATAACCTAGCATTACAAAAATAGCCGATACTTGTATCGGCTATTTTTTTATTAAAGCAAAACTTCTGAGTCAAACAAAGCCACTCATTGTGAATCATTGACACAAAATCTCATCAGTTTATATTGGACTTGCAGGACGTTAGCGTTTGCGGCGCTCATGTTCAAAAAAGCCTTCTTCTTGCACATCAAGCTCTTCATGCTTAAGCTCCACCTCAAAGGTATCTTGATGCAAATGAGTCGATTTTTCGATACGCACATCTTGCACCGCATGAGTCTCTTTTTTGATGAGTGCCACTTGGCGTGAGATCACGATCTCTAACGGCTCATTACTATCCAATAAAACCTGATTGCCATTGACCATAATACTAGGCTGACTGTCTAAGGTAGGCTCGATGTGACGCACTATGTCCTCATCGCTCACCTCATTGGTCAAAAATGCTCTTGAGTCGGCATCATAATAGTCAGTTTCAATAACTAAGATTTCCTCCATGAGCTCAATGGGCACATTCACCGTCTTTCTACGCACTTCTTTGCGGACTTTGACTTTACCAATATCCAAGCGCTCTTTATCTACTACTGCTCTTTCTTCTAATAGCTCTAAGCTGCCTACCACAGTGCGTTGCCCATTAGGATTAGCTGAACTATGGCTTTGTAGGTTATCCTCATGTGATAAGTCAGTGACGCCTTGACGTGGGGCAGCTTTGTCAGGCAACCCATTTATGCTATCTGCTTTGTCTATGCTTGTACCTATGTTTGTACCTATGCTTGTGTCTAAATGGTTTTGGGTCTGTGGTGTATTGGGATTGACAAAAGGGTCGGTTTTGCTTTGATTGTCTGAATTAAAATCGCTCATGATGATTTCCTATAATGATTAGGGATGGGTATCTGAAGATGGGGATGTTATTGATATGATTAGCCGCTACGGCCATTTAACCAATGGCAAGGTATAACTAAGCTTTAGACGTTAAAAAAGCCAGAGCATTGCCCTGGCTTTTTACGTCATTGCTTGTACCTATCTGCTTTCTGCTTTCATTATCGTAAAAACTAATTTACTAATATTATGCTAGGGCAGATAAGAAGGCTTTGGGCTTATTTGCCACGAGCAGCGCGTACATCATCAGCAGTTAGGTCATCACGCTCTACAATGTTACCTTCACGGTCGACAATGTTACCATCACGGTCAATATCTAGCTCTTCACGCTGGATAGTTTCATTGATAGTCTCTGTGTGACGCTCAGTAGTTTTGCCTACGTTCACTTCTTCAGTAACGTAAGTTTCTTTGTTTACATTAGCACGCTCAGCTTCTAGCTCAACTTCTACTGAGTCAGCACCGGCATCATCACCGATACGGCGAGTGGTAGGACGGTTAACTTCAGTACGCTCAATATGGGCATGCTCTTCTTCAAGCTCTACATCTACAGCACGGTTCTCTGTAACCACATGTTTGCCTACTTTTACCAAGCCAGCTACGATGCGATCTTTGTTAACTGTTAGACGCTCTTCTAATAGCTCTAAAGTGTTTGGTGCATTGTAGTAATCTTCTTTGATATCTACACGCTCAGCGGCAGGTACAGTGTCAGCAACAAAGGCGGCGCGGTCTTTGTTCGCTTGCTCTTTATAGCTGTACTGATAGTCATGGTCATACTCTTCCATGGCTTCTACTTGAGACTTAGTTAAAGAGTCAAAGAACACATCATCACCAACAATACGGGCAAGACCTGCAGGAACTAAAACTTCTTTTGAGCTAAACCAGCCACCCACATCTACGATTAAATAACGGATACGGCCAGTGATATCTTCAACTAAAGCGCCTTCAATTTTACCGATTTTTTCTTCACCAGCACCATAGGCAGCTTTGCCAGTTGGATCATAGTAGTCATCACCAATAATATCACGGTGAGTTGATTGGATGTCTTTTAAACGAATTAGTTGGCTCATTATAGTTTTCCTTGTCTTATTATTTAAATTGAAAATCCATCAAGGATTTATTGCTAAAGTTAATTTTTCGCACGGTAGTCATTACCAAAATCATTGACAGCACTCAGTAAGGCGTTTTAGATTGAAGTTGTATTTTATTGGCTAAAATTAAATCTTCAATTTAGTGTTCTTATAAAATGTCAAACAGGTGATATAAATTTTTGTTTAACTATTCTTTAAGCTGTGTCGATGACTTGATTTATAGATTAACAACTGAATTTGGGACTTTATATAGTAAACGAGTATCACTGTATTAAGTTGCGTAAAGCGCTGTAAGTTGCTGTAAGTGCAATAACATAGCTTGGGTCTAGCTTTACAAACCGATAAGATAAGGAGGGTAAATGTTGCTACGGTGTGATAAAAAAAAGAGCCTCCAAATTTGGAGGCTCTGTTTAAGAATTTTTGTAAATAGATTTTGGCCTAACTTGGCCGAATGGCTCTAAGCAAGTTCAATGGCGACAGCAACAGCTTCACCGCCACCGATACATAATGAGGCCACGCCTTTTTTGCCGCCGGTGCGCTTCAATGAGTTGATTAGAGTAACCAAGATACGGGCACCCGAACAGCCCACTGGATGACCTAGGGCACATGCACCGCCTTCAACGTTGACTTTGGCATGAGGAATATTTAGCTCATCCATTGCCGCCATGGTCACCATAGCAAAGGCTTCATTGATCTCCCACAGATCCACATCTTCTACTGACCAACCTGCTTTTTGTAGCACTTTTTCGATTGCACCAATAGGGGCAATGGTAAATTTGCTAGGGTGCAGCGAGTTGGTAGCGGTAGAGATGATACGCGCTTCAATATTCAAGCCTTTGTCCTGGGCTACTTGTTCAGAGGTCACCACAACCGCAGCAGCACCATCAGAGATTGAGCTGGCATTAGCGGCGGTGATGGTTCCCTCTTTTGCGAAGGCTGGACGTAGGGTAGGGATACGCTCAGCATTGGCTTTAGCAGGCTGCTCATCGGTCTCGATAACCACTTCGCCTTTACGCGTTTTTACAGTAACGGGCGTGATTTCATCTTTAAAGTGACCTTCTTTGATGGCTGTCAGCGCACGGTTTAATGACTCAATAGCGAAGTCATCCATTTGCTCACGAGTATAGCCTTTTTCATCGGCCATCTCTTGAGCAAATTGACCCATCAATTTACCGGTATCGGCATCTTCTAGGCCATCTAAGAACATATGGTCTTTGACTTCTTTGTGACCCATGCGGTAGCCGTCACGTGCACCTGGCAGAATATAAGGCGCATTGGTCATAGATTCCATGCCGCCTGCCACGATAATCTCAGCACTGCCTGCTTTAATAGCATCATGCGCCTGCATCACTGCTTTTAGACCTGAACCACATAGCTTGTTAATGGTCACAGCGCCAGTGCTATCAGGGATACCTGCATTACGCATGGCTTGGCGAGCAGGGCCTTGGCCTACGCCTGCGGTTAAGATACAGCCCATGATAACTTCGTCGATTTCTTCAGCCTTTACACCCGAGCGCTCTACAGCAGCTTTAATAGCAGCTGCACCTAACTGCGGAGAAGTTGCGCCAGTAAGGTCGCCTTGGAAACCACCCATTGGGGTACGGGCGCCACTAACAATAACGATTGAATCTGATGACATAGTATTATCCTTAATTAATATTATTTATTTAAGAGCCAAGCGACTTGATAGCTTGGCCAAATCGATCACTTAATTTGCTTCTGTTAATGTCTTAGTCTAACCCTTTTAGTCTAAGTTTTTTAGTCCAGCTCATTTAAGCGAATACGTACCACATCTGATGTAATCGCTTGCAAGGCTTCAATCTTCTTAATGGCGACATTCATCTGACTTTCAATAACCGGTAGCGTTAAAATGATGATAGGCACCTGTCCTTTTTGATGTGCCGGTTTTTGTAAAATGGCATCAATGTTAATGCCGGCATCACTTAAGATACGAGTCACGTCAGCCAGTACACCTGGGGTATCAGTGGCCTGCAAACGTAAGTAATAGCCGGTTACCATCTGCTCAGCAGGCAAGATGGGTGTGTCTGATAATTGGTTGGGCATAAAGGCTAAGTGCGGTACATGATGGCCATCTTTTACGGTCAATACCCGAATTAAATCCATCACATCGGCCATGACCGCAGACGCGGTGGCTCCGGCACCTGCGCCATCGCCATAGTATAGAGTCTGACCTAAAGGATGCGAATTGACCAGTACCGCGTTTTTTACACCATTAACATTAGCCAACAGCTTATCTTGTGGGATAAGGGTCGGATGGACGCGCAGCTCAATACCGGTTACTTTTTTGCTAACCGATTGAGGGTCTTGCCCATCATAACGACGTACCGCAAAGCCTAAGTGCTTGATACGATAGCCCAACTCTTCAGCGTATGTGACATCCTGCAAAGTGATAGCGGTAATGCCTTCACAGTAAACTTTATCAAATTGTAAGGGGATACCAAAGGCAATTGAGGCCAGTAGCGCTAATTTATGCGCCGCATCAATACCCTCGACATCAAAGGTAGGATCTGCCTCAGCATACCCCAGCGCTTGGGCTTCTGCTAACACATCTTCAAAGGTGCGGCCTTTATCGCGCATCTCTGACATAATAAAGTTGCCGGTACCATTAATAATACCGGTGAGCCAATCTACTTTATTGGCCGCTAAAGCTTCACGCAGCACTTTAATAATAGGAATACCGCCTGCCACAGCTGCTTCATAAGCCACATGGACGTTGTGCTTATCAGCGAGGTCAAAAATCTCATTACCATGTTCGGCCAGTAGCGCCTTGTTAGCAGTAACCACATGTTTGCCATTTTTTATGGCGTGGATAATCACCTCTTTGGCTACGGTTTGGCCACCAATTACCTCAACAATAATATCCACATCGTCGCTTTGGGCAATGGCCATTAAGTCACTTTGCTGCTTAATACTGGGATCAATGTCATCACGCTGACGGCGGGTACCGACTTGGGTAATAACAATGTCGTGACCACTGCGCCTCTTTAGCTCTGATAAGTTATCTTGAAGTAGGTCTAAGACACCTGTACCTACAGTGCCCAGCCCTAATATAGCCAATTTAATTGATTTACTCACGGTATCCTCAGTAGTGTTATCCAACGTTATTATCGATTGTTCAAGCTTGCAGAGCGCGTGATACAGCGCCGTATGTACGCCTCTTATGCATCATAGTGTATTACTATCAGGGCTTATAATACTATTGTTTTAAAAAACTAAATAGTGCACAAACTTATGCCTAAATTTCACAAACCCACTGCATTTGCTTGAACATTTTTCCCTAAACGACATTTATATTAGCAGCCAATGCTAGGTGAATAAAGTGTTAACTTATCGACTAGACAAAGCATCAGATACTGACTTGAGCACAGCCTTTATCTGTTATTAGAATCTTAGTGAGCAAGGGCGGCGGCGGCCAGCTCTTTGGCAGGCAAATAGCCGCCAATTTGATGACCAGATTCGGTAAAGATAGCAGGTGTGCCACTCACGCCTAAGCTCATACCCAGCTCAATGTGTGAACGAACAGGGCTATCACACTTAGGCGAGGATAATGGCTTACCGGCTTTGGCGTCGTTCATGGCCTGCATACGGTCACTGCTACACCAGATGGCTTCCATTTTTGGAATACTGGCATCACTGCGTGGCCAAGCAAGATAACGCACTTCTATCCCTTGGGCATTGATATCACTCATTTCAGAATGCAATTTGGTGCAATAAGGGCAGTCGGCATCGGTAAAGACATAGACCACAGCTTTGGTGGCGCCTTTGGCCGGATAAATAATCATCTCTTTTTTATCCACGGCTGCCAGTTTTTGCTTGGCGCTCTGTGCTATCAAGTCGGCACTGATATCAATCGGATGCGCTTGACCAATCTCGACAATCTGTCCTTGAATGATGTGCCTACCTTCTTTATCACTAAAAAAGGCGGGCATGCCCTCGGCAGTCACCCAATAAATATTGTCCATTGAGGTGGGTATGGCCGAGATGATTTTTTGCTCAAAACCTGAGGCCTTAAAGTTGGCTTCTAACGCGGCCACTACCTTCGGATCAGAGTCAGAACTGGCACTGGTATTTTGCTTGGCGCTCGTGGGCGTCTTGCTCGGCTCGTTTCTAGCTTCAGTGCTGTTGCTGTTACAGCCAGCGATGGCGATGGCCAATGCCATCAATGACGCTTTGGTGAAAGCGGGTGATTTTTTTAATAAGTTTTGGCGAAATAAAGGGGTCATAACAGGTGTCTCTTAGCGGGTAATGCTCAAATGAAGTTAACAAGCAGCGCTCAGTTTAGCATATTATATCGGTGATAGAATTGAGATAAACAAAAGCCCCACTGCGGTTAACAGTGAGGCAATTATTGGGTAAAACGCCGATTACTTTGCTAAAAATAGCCCGTCTAAAACTCAGACTTTGGTCTGCCTATTTGGTCACGCGTGGCGGCAATCCGGTATGCTGGGTTTGAAAGTTGCCTTTTTTGACCTGTTTGCTTGGATTTCGGCCCAGCTTGCCTGCAGTGGCGGCGCCGGTACTGCGCTTATTAGCATTTGAGCGCTTGATGGAGTCTGAGCCCACACGGCTGTTCTTTTTACGGGCCGATTGATAAGTGTCTTGGCTGTCTTTGCCCTCTAAGCGTGAGTTAAACGGTGGAATCAAGCAATGACGAGCGGTACCAATTAAGTCCTCGCGGCCCATACGTTTTAAGGCTGCGCGTAGCATTGCCCAGTTTTTTGGATCATGATAACGTAAAAAGGCCTTGTGCAATTTGCGCTGCTTGCCAGATTTAACGATATCCACATCACCGCCTTCACGAGTCACTTTATGCAGCGGGTCTTTGTGAGTGTGATACATGGTGGTCGCAGTTGCCATAGGGCTTGGGTAGAAAGCCTGAACTTGGTCGGTTCTAAAGTCGTTGCGCTTGAGCCACAATGCCAAATTCATCATGTCTTCATCCGTTGTACCAGGGTGCGCGGCGATGAAATAGGGGATTAAATACTGCTCTTTACCGGCCTCCTGACTGTACTGCTCAAACATTTGTTTGAAGGTGTCGTAGGAGCCCATACCCGGCTTCATCATCTTCGATAAAACGTTGGTTTCAGAATGCTCAGGAGCAATTTTTAGATAACCACCGACGTGGTGGGTGACCAGTTCTTTGACGTATTCAGGGTCTTTGACCGCCAAATCGTAGCGTAGACCTGAAGCGATGAGAATCTTCTTAATGCCCTTGATATCACGAGCCTTACGATACAGCTTGGTTAAGTTGCTGTGATCGGTTAATAGGTTGTCACAAATATCAGGGTACACACAAGAGGGTTTACGGCAGTTCTTCTCGATGGCCTCATCTTTACAGCTGAGTCGGTACATATTGGCAGTTGGGCCACCTAAATCTGAAATCACGCCGGTAAAATTAGGCGCGGTATCACGAATGGCTTCCACTTCACGTAAAATCGACTCTTCAGAGCGGTTCTGAATAATACGGCCTTCGTGCTCAGTAATAGAACAAAAAGTACAGCCACCAAAGCAGCCACGCATGATATTGACCGAAAACTTAATCATGTCAAAAGCTGGAATACGTGCTTTACCATAGCTGGGATGTGGCACACGCGCATAAGGCAAATCAAAGACGTAATCCATCTCCTCCATAGATAAGGGAATCGGTGGCGGGTTTAACCACACATCAATGTCGGTTCTTGAATTGCCACCGCCGGTGCCATGACGCTGTACTAAGGCGCGGGCGTTACCTGGGTTGGTCTCTAAATGCAGAATACGGTTGGCATGGGCATACAACACTGGATCTGATTTTACTTGCTCATAATCGGGCAGGCGAATCACCGTCTTTTCGCGTGGTGGCAGCTTTAGTTTGTGCTTACGGGCAGTTTTTGGCTTATCTGCTTCAAGACCGACCATTTTAACGACTTGTACATCTTCATTAACCTGATCGGCATTTAGGACTTTGTTATCCACTTTTTCAGCGACAAAGCCTTTGTATTGACGTTCCATTGAGGATAGGCTTTCATTCACCTTACGCTCAGAGTTGCCTTTTTCTTTTTCAATCGAGCAGCTGTCTAAATCCTCAGTCATCACATAAGGGTTGATAATGGGGTCGACACGGCCAATGGTATCCACATCATTACTGGCCACCTCAATCATGTCCGCTTTCCAGTGGCGGCGTGATGGCGTCAATAGATAAGCCGTCCCTCGTAAATCACTCATCTGCTCGAAGGTATAACCCTTTGATAGACCATGCACGATATCGACAATGGCACGCTCAGCATTACCGTATAGCAGCACATCAGCGCGGCTGTCTAGTAGCACACTGCGGCGCACTTTATCTGACCAATAATCGTAATGGGCAATACGGCGCAAACTGCCCTCAATACCACCCAAAATAATCGGCACATCAGGATAAGCCTCACGGCAGCGCTGGCTATATACAATGGCCGCGCGATCAGGGCGCTTGTCTGGTGCATTGTCCGGTGAATAAGCATCATCACTGCGAATACGGCGATCGGCGGTATAGCGGTTAATCATGCTGTCCATATTGCCAGCAGTTACACCATAAGCATAAACTGGCTTGCCAAGCGCCATAAAGGCATCTTTGCTGGTCCAATCAGGCTGTGCAATGATGCCCACACGAAAGCCTTGCGCTTCTAACAAGCGGCCAATAATCGCCATGCCAAAGCTTGGATGATCGACATAAGCATCACCTGAGATGATGATCACATCACAAGCATCCCAGCCCAGCTCGTCCATCTCAGCACGGCTCATGGGTAGGAAGGGGGCGGGCTCATAGCAACTGGCCCAGTGCTTATCATAGTCGTATAAAGGCGTAATACCTTGTTTAAAAGCGGTGCGGGCGATGGTTTCAGCAGACATGGCAATGACCTAAATAATGATTTATAGACTTAATCTTTGGGTTTGTTTTGTATCGTTTAGCTCTCGGAATAAACCGATAGGGATCGATAAATCAACGTCAAAAGAGGGTAGTAGTCAAAAAATATAGTGATAAAACTGAGGGATTATAAGGAGTACAGTAAACGGCTTAAAAAAGCGCTTATAGAATTGGGCTCATTTTAACATGAATCTGCTTCAGGTTGTGATAAAAGCATAACTTGATATGGCATTGTGATGGATGCAATAGGTATAGCCAATAAAAAAGAGCCCGCATCCGAAGATTAAAGCTCTATGGTCTTTAAGTCGCGTTATCTTTTAAGAATAGACGGTTAATTCTGACCCACAATCCGTTTATACTTAGCCATTAAGTCCCCTTCAGATTCCACATGATTGGGGTCATTAGGGATACAGTCTATTGGGCAAATTTCAACGCATTGTGGCTCATCGAAATGGCCGACGCACTCGGTACACAGATCAGGATTAATTTCATAAATCTCTTCGCCTTCATAAATGGCGTCATTGGGACAAACTGGCTCGCAAACATCGCAGTTAATGCATTCATCAGTAATCATTAAAGCCATTATGCTGCTCCAAATCTAAGTCAAAAAATTAACAAACCGCCCAAAAAGACGGTTCATAGGACGTATTGAAAATATAGGGGGTGTAAGGGGGTAAATAGGGAAAGCTATTGCCAGTTATTAGCGCGCTTATTATCAAATGCTTTTTGAACACAAACAGGAACAAATTTATCCACATCGCCATTTAACTTGGCAATCTCGCGGATCATCGTTGATGAGATAAACGAGTACTCAGGGGCAGGGGTCAAAAATACGGCCTCAAAGTTCTCATCAAGCTCTCGGTTCATATTGGCCAATTGAAACTCGTACTCAAAATCAGACATGGCGCGTAGACCACGAAGGACAGCGGTCGCCTGTTGCTCACGCATGAACTCAACCAATAATCCCTCAAACCCTACTACAGATACTTGTGGCAAATCCTCAAATACCGATTCGACCAATTCAACACGCTCTTCAAAGCTGAACATGGGTTTTTTATGATGGCCTAAAGCAACGGCGATTACCACCTCATCAAATAGCTTAACGGCGCGTTTAACCAGATCACGATGACCATTGGTGATCGGATCAAAGGTCCCTGGATAGACGACTTTAGTATGGAGCGATGATGGTTTATTCATGATGATAAGCTTAGATGATAAATGAATTAAAGAGGCGCCTATCGTAACAAATTTTTGGCCTAGAGGTAAGTTTATTCAAGCAAGGTTTTTTAGTTTTACTGTAGTAATCGGCCAAAAACAGACAACCAGATTATCTAAGATAGAGCCGGATTATCTAAAATAGAGTTAGTGATTAAAGCATGACAACTGCTTTGGCATAACAACCCAGATAAAAAGGCTGCTTACAAAGCTACGAAAAATAATGGAGGACAAATTTGCTATACTAAAGGCTCGACCTATCTAGTCTTTATAGAGCAGCACTGTGTAGCACACTGGTTTATGGCTATCTAACAGCGGCTTAAAGGCTCAGTAGGGACATGTACGACAAGCAGGCCCGTATAAATTATTTAAACACTAAGGCGCTGCTTGGCTTAAATAAGAGACAATAATATGGCGAAAAAGACCAAAAAACCATCCAATCAGATTGCCGCTAATAAAAAAGCGCGGCATGAGTATTTTATTGAAGAAACCTATGAAGCCGGCTTGGTATTACAAGGCTGGGAAGTCAAAGCCATCCGTGCTGGCAAGATGAGTATCACTGAAGCTTATGTCGTATTCCGTGGTAATGAGGCGTTTTTATTTGGCGCACATATTCAGCCGTTATTATCAAGCTCAACCCATGTCGACCCTGACAGTATCCGTACTCGTAAGCTCCTGCTAAATCGTAAAGAGATTGATACTTTATTCGGTGCGGTGAACCAAAAAGGCTATGCTTGTGTGCCGCTTGAGGTTTACTGGAAAGACTCATTGGTGAAGTGCAAAATTGGCCTAGCTAAGGGTAAAAAGCTTCATGATAAACGTAAGACGCTTAAAGACAGGGACTGGGAGCGTGATAAAGAGCGCGGCTTTAAGCAGCATTTGGATTAAAGTGCTTGGTAGGGTTATTTATTGCCGAGCATAGCAAAAGGCCACTCTAAAATAGAGTGGCCTTTTTTTGTAGGCTGTCCCGTCCTAAAATATAAAACAGTAACCAATGCCCAAAATAGTAATGACTTATCGCATCGTCACAAATTCTTCAGAGCCGGTAGGATGGATGGCAACCGTATTATCGAAATCGGCCTTGGTAGCCCCCATCTTGATAGCGACCGCAAAACCTTGAATCATTTCATCGACACCAAAGCCAATGCCATGTAAGCCAATGACTTTTTCTTCGTCACCTAAGCACACCAGCTTCATGGTGCATTTTTGGCGGTGCTGAGTTACAGCGCTATACATCGGGGTAAAGCTTGAGGTGTAGCATTTGATAGCGTCTTCACCATATTGCTCAATGGCCTGCATCTCAGACATACCAATAGTGCCAATAGGGGGGTGAGTGAAAATCACTGTGGGCACTAAGCTATAATCAAGATGTTCATTTGGCTTATTGTTAAACAAACGTTCAGATAAGCGGCGACCGGCAGCTATGGCCACAGGGGTTAGGTCGATACTGTTTTCGATAATATCACCAACGGCATAAATGCCTGCCACATTGGTATTTTGGAACTTATCAACTTTGATTTTACCGATAGAATTGGTCTCAACCCCAGTCACTTCCAAGTTAATCTTATCGGTAGCAGGCTCGCGGCCCACCGCCCAAATTAGGCAGTCCACAGTATTTGTGCGACCATCTTCTAATTCTATAGTAAGACTGCCATCTTCATTTTTCACAATCTGTTTAATCACCGTATGGGTGTGTAACTCGATGCCTTCTTTGGCCATCTCTTCAAGCAAGACATTAACGATGCTGTGGTCAAAAGAGCGCAAAGGAGAATGCTGGCGAACGTATAAATCGACTTCTGACCCTAAGCTGCGCAACACGCCTGTTATCTCAACAGCAATATAACCTGCGCCGACGACAGCCACTCGTTCAGGAAGCTGTTGCAAAGCAAAGAAGCCATCAGAGTCTATACCGTACTCAGCGCCTTTAATGTCTGGATAGATAGGACGGCCGCCGGTAGCAATTAAGATATGATCGGCAGTAATGTGCTCACCATTGACTTCGACGGTTTTGCTATCGACGAATTTGGCAAAGCCATTGATGACCTCTACGTTATTTTTGGCCAAATTATTCTCATAAGAGCGGTGGATATTGGCAATATATTTTTGGCGGGTCTCAACAAGCTTATTAAAGTCAAAGCCTTTTACTTCGACATCAAAACCATAATCTGGCGCATATTTGTGCATGGCCTCGGCCACTTGGGCGCCATACCACATCACTTTTTTTGGAACGCAGCCTAAGTTTACACAGGTGCCGCCTAAGTGGTTGGCTTCAATAATGGCGCATTTTTTGCCATACATGGCCGCGCGGTTAATAGAGGCGATACCGCCGCTACCGCCCCCAATAGCGATATAGTCGTAATGTCTACTCATAACGGATCCTTTTTTTATTGGTGTGTATTAATTTAACAGTACTAACACTTTACAAGATGCGGATAATTGTAACGGTTATTGGCGTTGATTTTTATCCAAACCGCTTATGTTTAACTAAATCAATACCTTTAAAGCTAAAAAATCACCATCAAAAGTACCGAAGTTGTCAATGGGAGGCAAGTGTTTGACGCTTAGTGTCTTTAATCAGGGCAATCTTTATTTAAACAATAGGTCTGCGTCGATAAAACAGTAAACCTGGGATAGACAAGCCCAGCACCAAAGCTGATGTGATGAATAAGGCTTCAAAAAAATAACTCATCATCTGGCTAAATAGAGCATCTGAAAACCCGAAATAGCCAATCTGTACCATACTTACCATCGCCTTATACGCTGGAATACCAGGCATCATACAGATGACACTGGGCGAGATGAGAGCCTTTGGCGGTAAGGTGTATTTTTTGGAAAAATAAACCCCCAAAAAGCTCGATAGCATGGCTCCAAAAAAGCTGGCCACTGGCAAAGGTAAATGGTAATGCTCCAGTGCTGTTTTTAGCCCAAACCCAAAGCCAGTCATCAGCAAGCAGGGCAAAATATAGCGCTTAGGCACAGTAAACATCAAGGTCCAGCCTAGGGTGATGATGCAAGAGAGGAGAACCGTTTTTAATAGCCACATATCAAAACCCCCAATGCCGAATTTGCAGTAAGACCAGCGCAATCACAATGCCCACACAGGCCGATAAGCTAAGCATATAAGTGAAGACAGCACGGCCAATACCAATATTGACATAGCCCTTTAAGATATCTGATAACGAGTTGATTAAAGGAAAGCTTGGTACCAACAGTAGCACACTGGAGGCCACCGCAATATCCGCATTATTACCGATATCAAAATAATAGGTGGTGGCGCCAATAAGTGAGGCAATAAAGGCGGTAATAATGACGGTGATAAAAGGATTAAAGTGGTGTTTGGATAAAAAAATACGGGTGAGCATCGCCACCATGCCGGCTATAAAAGTGACCGCAACAATAGAGCTGCTGCCACCATGCAACGCGGCAAAGGTAGCACAAGAGCTGCCGACGAAGAGAGCCACCAGCCAGCTGGGATACACGGTTCTATCAAGCTCATCAAAAGCTTGAGAGGTGGTAATCACCAAGTCGCCGCTGCACTCAGTGGCTTCGGTCTTATTCACAATCTGCTGAATTTGTACCAATAAGTTGACGTTGATACTTTGATTAATCGTATCGCGGGTGGTGGTGATGCAGCGCTCATTAAAGATGGTGGTTAGGGTCAGTGCATTAAAGCTTAACGCACACTCAACACTGTCCATACCAAGCGCTAGACCAAGGCGCTTGGAGAGGTCAACCACCACGGCTGACTCTGCTCCGTATTGCATCAACAGTAATCCACAGCGCACGCATAAGCGGGTAATGAGCTGTTGCTGGGCGTAGGTGATAGGCGTCATATAATAATCGATACGCTCGGTTGATAAGATGAAAATGAGCAGTTAAATAAGCTGATCTTAGACTAACTTATCTTATATTAATTAAACTTAAGCCCATTACGCTTGGCTGAATTGAGTCGTAAAAAAGGCTATGCCAGATAAATGGATTTATTTAGGATAGCCTATTAATGGGTAAGGTTAAATCGTTTTAGAACTTATTTTGCCACTTATTATAGCCAGCTTACAGGGTTAATTCGTGTTACGCCCCTTTGCTCTTTTTGCCCCATACTGATAGGGCGGTGACTAATACGGCGCCTAGTAGCATAAGGCCAATAGTGACTAGCCACTGCGCACCTGTGGGATAATGCCAAGGCGCCACATTGATAATGGCATCACTGTTTAAGGTGCCCAAAGCATCTACTTTCCACGGCCACACCTTGACCAAAGAGCCGGCGATAAACCCAGTTAATAAAGCCAAGGTACCTTGATAGTAATTGGCCAATAGCCACTTTAGCGCTCGGGTAAATAGCAGTAAACCGGTGGCCATGCCGGCCATAAGGGTAAAAATAACACTAAAGTTTAGGGTGTGCACGGCTTCAAGCACCGTGTCGTAGGCCCCCATCAACAGCAGTATAAATGAGCCTGAAATACCAGGTAATATCATGGCACAAATGGCTATAGCCCCAGCAACAAACAAATAAGGCAGGCTTGGCTCCGTGGCCATTATAGGTAAGCTACTAATCACTACAGCGGCGGCAATACCTGCGGCAAATAACACAGCTCGAGATAGCGTCCACCGCTGAATCTCTGTTAATAAAATCAGCACGGTGGCGACTACAAGACCGAAGAAAAAAGACCAAATATAGAGCGGCTGATTTTCTAATAGATACTTAATCATACCGGCCAATGTGGCGAAGCTGGTGGCAATGCCTAGGATTAGCGTCAATAAAAAAGTCGCATCTACTTGTCGCCAGACTGCAAGTAGCCCCTTAATGCCGCCATGCTGACGAAACACTTGCCATAAGTTTGGGCCAATGCTGCCTAGTGCATTGATTAAGCGGGCATAAATACCGGCAATAAGCGCGATGGTACCGCCTGAGACGCCCGGCACGATGTCTGCTGCGCCCATCGCCATGCCTTTGACATAAATGGTCGCTAAGTCTTTTGGACCATCTTTAGTGGTCAGCTCTGGATTAGATTGCTCTAAAGGTCGCTGTGAATTGGGTGCCGTCATCGACATTCCTTTTTAGATAATGATTAAAAAAGAGGAGGTATAAATGTGTGTACAGGGGATGATAAATGTTTGCGCTATTTTAGCAAGCCTGCATTTTACCGCATCTACCAAGCTTAGGTTTTGTTTATTGATGAAAAGTTAATGCATTATGACGGTAACCTCTGCCCCAAAATCAGTTAACACGCTCAATAAAAAGGCCATTCTTAAAAGAATGGCCTTTATTGGTGCACACAGACTGTCAAATGCTTAGTATTTAATCACAAACTCTTCAGCAGCGTTACGGACTTTGGCCATCGGTGCCATCCAGTCACGCTCAGGGTCTGCCACGCCGACATACATCAGCACAATACTTTTGAGACCTTGTTTATCGAGCTCGAGTACTTCGTCTACTAAATCTGTGCTAAAGCCTTCAGCAGGGCAGGTATCTACTCTAAGCTCAGCCGCTTGCGCCAAAGCAAAACCCATAGCAATGTAAGCTTGGCGCGCGATGTGCTCAAAATTCTTATGGGTACTTTGATTGTTATATATCTCTTTTATCTTATCGGTATAGCTACTAAAGCGGCCTTGCGGTAGATCGCGCTGATCGGTGGTCATGTCATACATCTCATCAATCTTTTGATCACTGTAATCATTCCAGCCTGCAAAAACAAGCACATGCGAGCACTCTCGCATACAGTCTGGATTGAATGCACCATCAACCAGCTTGTCTTTGATTTCTTGGCTTTCTATGACCAATAATCTAAATGGCTGTAATCCTGAAGAGGTCGGTGCTAATCTGGCGGCTTCAATAATTTTATTGATGTTTTCTTGGCTGACTTTTTTGGTTGGGTCAAATGCTTTAACCGCATGACGCCAGTTTAAATGGTCTAGTAATGACATGATTGCCCTTATTTTTTTATTTGATGTTATAAATTATTCGTAATATAAATCGTGTATCTATCACACATCTCATAGATGAGGACGTCTGTATATTTTACAACTGGTTAAATTAGGTTATTCATTAATGATTACAATTCAAAGAGTCACTTTTGATGTATTTAAAAAGAAAGTTGATAAAGCTATCGAACGTTATTAGTTTTACAGCTGACGATTTAACGATATTATATGATAAAGACAGCCACCATATTTGATAGGTTCGAAGTGTTAAATTCTCAAAACCTAGTATCCTAGTTTCAAAGGTATATTTAATTTATAAGGAAAAATTATGCAAAAAACTATTGAACAAATAGAGGCTGTATTAGCGCAGAAAATACCTCAGTTTGCAAAGACACTAAATCCACCTGCGACAGAGTCTGATTTTGAAGCATTAGAAACGCTTGTGGGCAATAAGCTTCCTGAAGAATTTAAGATATTTTATAAGTGGCATAATGGGCAAAATCGGTCGCCTTATGTGGCTTTTCATGTTGAGACACATGAAATTTTGATGCCGATAGCAGACATAATTGAATGGTATGATGAGTTGAGTTGACAGCTAGATACAGGGGACATCGAGCAACATAGATGGCGCAGAATCTGGGTGCCATTTACCGATAATGGGTCGGGTGACTCTACCTGTATTGATATTTCAGAGGAGAATTTTGGTCAAATAGTTATCCAAGATGGTTGGGATGATGAAGTGAAGGTCATATTCAATTCTTTAACAGATTGGTTAGAGGATTTATTAGTTAAAATAAAGGAGTTTGATTATTCAAATTGGGATTATCTAGATAGACTATAAGGTTTTATTCCTTATAGCTAACCCTCCTAGATGTGCTAGTTATTTTCTGCTGTATTTTTTTATGATAAGCAGTGGGTTAGCTCTAGAGATGATATGACTTATCGGAATCTTAACCATAATTTTTGACTGTTTATAACTGCTTTAGTGCTTGTACCGCATCTTCAAAAGCCACTTTGGCAGCATCAATTTCACCAGCATAAAGCATGAACAGATGCGGCATGCTGTCATACACTTTAAGCGTAGTATCGACCCCTGCTGCTGTTAGTTTATCAGCATACTCAATGCCCTCATCACGCAGTGGGTCAAAGCCTGCCACCATCACCACCGCAGGCGCCACGCCTTGCAGGTCGCCATATATAGGGGAGATCATAGGATCAGTGGTATCAATATCATCTGTATCACCCAAATAATGATGGGTATACCAGCGCATCTGAGCCTGCTCTAACAAAAAGCCTGTGGCAAACAGCTCATAGGACTCATGCTCACCGCTCATATCGACCCAAGGCACCCATAATAATTGCAGCTTGGGCGGATGCGTGTCATTTTTGGTTTGCTGTGCGACCACTGCCGCCAAGTTACCGCCGGCACTGTCACCACCGACTGCCAAGCGATTGGCATCAATCCCGAACTTATCTGCATGACTGGCAATATAGCGATAAGCGGTTAACCCATCGTTAACAGGCGTAGGGTAAGGGTATTCTGGCGCCAGACGGTAATCGACAGCAATGACCGTACACTCGCCGCCATTGGCTAAATGTTGACAGACCAAGTCGTGAGAGTTGAGCGAACCACCCACATAACCGCCACCGTGGTAAAACACCAAGGCGGGCTGATTGTCACGTGGCGCATTGCGGTGACGATAGCGGCGCAAGCGAATCATCTCGCCATCAGACATGGCTAGTGGGAATTCATCTTTGATAATGTCGTCCAGAGGTGTCTGACTGAGCACAGGGCTTTGCGCCTCAATGGTTGCCCGAGCCTCTGCGACACTGGGCAGATGATTGGACGGTGGGCCGAACAGCTGTAGCATCACTTGTAGGGATAAATCAAAGGTTTGCCCATCAATGACAATAGGCTCACCTGCTATTTGCTGCTTGGCTGCTGTCGGCAAGCGTAGCATGTTTTTTAATAAGCTATTTTGGGCTTTTGTACTTAGCTGATGGAGGTTGGATTTATTAATAATAGTCATTCAACGCCTCTTTTTTAATTTAAAAACGATGCAACGGGATACTTTTTAATACCATATCAGATGATGGGCTGTGTAAACAAAAGCGCTCTATAAGTCACCACATAATTTAAACGTTTGGTGACACTTCACACCTTTTTGCCTTTTGGTATGACAAAAATAATCCTAATAAGCTAGGATAGGTCATTGTGCGTATCGTTTTGATTGCTTTGATAATAAGGAGCTGCTGATGCCAATTGGAATATTAACGCTAACATTTTCACTGCCCGGATGCCGCTCACTCAAAGAAAAACGGATGCGGATGGGCGGCTTGCATGAGCGCTTTGGGCGCAATCCTGCTGTTGCGGTGTGTGAAAGTGGGGAGCGTAATCGGCATGATGCCAGTGAATGGACCTTTGTGGTGGTGGGACTCAAAAGACAAGAGATTGAATCTGAAATGAGCCAGATTGAGGACAAGATTCAGCAGGTGGTCGAGGCGCGAATCGTGGATGTGAGACGAGAGTTTATTTAAGTGAAAAGAATTGTTTGAGGCTTGATGGGGGTTGGGTCTCGTACCTCGACGCCAACCTACATTATTTTTTTATAAAGTAGGGCGTTTGTAGGTTGGTGTGGAGCTTGAGACACCCAAAAATAATATGTAATAAATGAAAAACGGTTAACCACCCCAATCAATCGGAAGTAAGTTTTGGGCGACAAATTTGTGAAAGGATGAGTACTTCCAGTCTTTAACGTGTTCAACATGACCATGCTTAACAGGGTTCATGTGAATATAGTTAATATGAGCAATATAATCAGCTTCATCACGAATACAGTGTTCCCAAAACCGACGTTGCCAAATACCACGCTCGCTTTTTCTTTGCCTGCTGATTGAGATAGGCTCTGTTTTAGCAATGTGATATGAAAAATAATATTTTATAAGTCTTATGCGTTTAGAAAAGTCTGAATCGTTATTTGGTAGAGTGCATAACAGATGTAGATGATCGGGTAATATAACGATGGCATCAATATGGAAAGGGTGTTTTTTCTTAACTGTCCTGAAGGCTTCTCGAAGTATGGCGACCTCTTTAATTAATAAATCGCTCGACCTATCAGCGAGGTTAATGGTAAAAAAGTAACTTGCTCCTTCCTTATAATACCGTCTGTATTGCATGATATGCTGCAAATGAGAGTTGGGGTCTGATACTACGTGGTTTTATTGGGTATCACAAGCAGCACTAAGCATAGCACCAACCTACAAACCCTGAACAAAATCAACCAAAGCAGGCACGTTTTCTCGGGCACTACGCCCAGCACCGATAACGTCGAATATTTTGGTGGTTGGTTTTGATTGCATAGTGTTTTTTTAGATATTAATAGGGTATGGGTTTATGCCTATAAATATAGCATAAGAGAAGCGGTAGGTTTGTGATGTTGAACGTACTGAAATGAGATAAGTACTTGATCGGTGTTAAGATGTGAAAGGGTGAGCGTTTTTTTAAGTTAATATATTAAACTTGGTGTATATTTGAGCTAGAGGTTTAACTATGTTTCTGGTTTGGTTATAGTGATCCATTGTCCATCTTTTTGAGCTTTGGCTAATCCTTCATTAAATAACTGAACATAATCATATTGAAAAGGGATAATTAGACCACCCGTTTTATCAATAAAGCCCCATTTATCGTCTTTTTCAACTCCGGCTAGCCCCTCACTAAATGACATAGCACTATTGTACTCAAAAGGCACAACGGTCTTACCAGTTTTATCAATAAAGCCCCATTTACCATCCTTTTCAACTCCGGCTAGCCCTTCACTAAATGGCCAAGCATAATTATATTGAAATGGTATGAGGACTGCGCCATTTTTATCAATAAAGCCCCACTTACCACCTTTTTTAACAATAGCTAGTCCTTCAACAAATGGCCAAGCACCATCAAACTGAAGGGGTATGATTACGGTACCAACTTCATCAATAAAGCCAAATTTCCCATCTTTTTTAACTCCAGCTAATCCTTCATATAAACAATCAACTACTTCATATTTATCAGAAACTTCCGGTTTATTACACGCCCATAAATTTTGCCCTAACATACTAACTATGATAGCTAGCGTTAATTTAGCGATAGGTTTTTTATGTTTAGAATGTGTCATAAAATTACTTTTACAGTATGAAAAGAAAGTTCAGTTAGCTTTATTGTAATAATGTATAACTTAACATTATTTTTAGAATATGTCTGAATAATTGTAATAGAAACACAGGTAATATATAGCTATAAAAAATCTAGAAGAAAGCGATTCTACAAAAGAAGCTTACAAAAAAGGCCATCCCACTCAGGACGGCCTTTTTCTAATTCAAAAACTCAAAAACAGTTTATGACGCTTTATCAAGCATAGGCTTTAAGAACTGACCGGTGAATGAGGCTTTATTTTCAGCCACTTCTTCAGGGGTGCCTTCAGCGATAATCATGCCGCCGTTTTTACCACCTTCAGGACCCAAGTCCACAATCCAGTCCGCGGTCTTAATCACATCCAAGTTATGCTCAATCACCACAATGGTGTTGCCCTTATCACGTAAGGTATGCAGGATGTTAAGCAGCTTATAGATATCGTGGAAATGAAGGCCCGTGGTCGGCTCATCCAAGATATACAGCGTCTGACCGGTATCACGCTTGGCAAGCTCACGTGCCAGCTTCACACGCTGCGCTTCACCGCCTGATAGCGTTGGTGCAGATTGGCCCAGACGGATATAGCTTAAGCCCACATCCATCAGAGCTTGCAAGCGGCGATGAATCGGCGGAATGGCTGAGAAGAACTCAGTCGCATCTTCAACCGTCATATCCAGCACTTCAGCAATGCTCTTGCCTTTGTAATGAATCTCAAGCGTCTCACGGTTGTAGCGCTTGCCATGACAGATATCACACGGGACGTACATATCCGGTAAGAAGTGCATTTCCACTTTAATCAGGCCATCACCCTGACAGGTCTCACAGCGTCCGCCTTTGACGTTAAAGCTAAAGCGGCCGGCTTTATAACCACGGGCTTTGGCCTCTTGGGTCTGTGAGAATAAGTCACGAATTGGGGTGAATACGCCAGTATAGGTCGCTGGGTTAGAGCGAGGCGTACGCCCAATCGGGCTTTGGTCAATATCGACCATCTTATCCAGATACTCAAGACCAGTAATGCTGTCATATTTATCGGGAATTAAGGTCGAGGCGTTATTTAATTGAGTCGCAGCAAGCGGCATCAAAGTACGGTTAATCAGTGTTGATTTACCCGAGCCTGATACCCCTGTGACACAGGTAAAGGTACCGATTGGAATGGTCAAATCGACATCTTGTAAGTTGTTGCCGTTGGCGCCTTTTAGCTCGATTTGCATCGGCACAATGTTTTTCGCTTTTGGTTTTTTGTTCTTCGCCTCTTTTGCCGCAGCGGCAGCCTTGGCTTTGCCCATTGGCATAATGCGCGCTTTTTCTGGCGGATTATTTAAGTCAATGGTTTTGGCTTTGTGACGCACCTTGGGAATGGCAATCTCTTTTTTACCGGACAGATACTGACCGGTTAGCGACTCTTCCACATCCATAATCTCTTGCATCGTACCTTGCGCAATCACATGACCACCATGCACACCGGCGCCGACACCGATGTCAATCACGTGGTCGGCTTGACGAATGGCATCTTCATCATGCTCAACCACCAGCACCGTGTTGCCCAAGTCACGTAGGCGCGTTAGGGTCTGAAGTAGACGGTCATTGTCACGTTGGTGCAGACCAATAGACGGCTCATCAAGTACGTACATCACGCCCATGAGACCCGCACCAATTTGGCTGGCCAGACGAATACGCTGAGCCTCACCGCCTGATAAAGTTTCGGCAGAGCGGGCAAGGTTAAGATAATCTAGACCGACGCTGACTAAGAAGTTTAGACGCTCGTTGATTTCTTTAAAAATCTTTTCACTGATTTCGCCTTTGGCGCCTGACATTTTTAAGTCGGCATAATAATCTGCGGCATCGCCAATCGACATTTGCACGATATCAGCAATGCCTTTGTCATCGACACGCACGTTACGGGCAATCTCATTAAGACGTGCGCCATCACAGACGTTACAGGTGGTGTCAGCTAAGTATTTGGCCAGCTCGTCACGTACAAAGTTACTTTGGGTCTTGGCATAACGGCGCTCAAGATACGGCAGTACCCCTTCAAATGGGGTGGTTTTTTTGGTTTTACGGCCACGCTCATCAGTAAAGTTAAATTCGACTTTCTCTTTGCCTGAGCCATTTAAGATAATATCGCGGTGTGCGTTATCCAGCTCTTGCCACGGGGTATCCATATCAATATTAAAATGATTGGCCACCGTGCTTAATAAACCAAAGTAATAAGCATGGCGCTTATCCCAACCATTAATCGCCCCTTGGTTTAAGGATTTTTCAGTATTGGTGACTAATTTGTCAGCAGAGAAGTATTGACGTTTGCCAAGTCCATCACAGGCAGGGCAGGCGCCATATGGGTTGTTAAAACTAAACAGGCGAGGCTCAAGCTCTGAGACCGCGCGGTCACAGACTGGGCAAGAATGCTTGGCGGACAATACTTGATCATCGCTATCTTGGTTTGACGCATCGGGATTGGGATTGCCATCCATATAATGCAAAATAGCCAAATCACCACCTAAGCGCAGCGCCGTCTCTAAGCTCTCTGCCACGCGATTGCCTAAATCATCACGGACTTTAAAGCGGTCGACCACCACCTCAATGGTGTGCTTTTTATTCTTCTCAAGCGCCGGCAGCTCATCCATATCATAAACGTGGCCATCGACACGCACACGCACAAAACCTTGACCGACCAATTGCTCAAGCAGCACCACATGCTCGCCTTTGCGGTCACGAATCACCGGCGCTAAAATCATCAGCTTGGTGTCTTCAGGCAGCGCCATAATATCATCGACCATCTCAGTAATGGTCTGTGCCACCATGGGTAGGTTATGCACCGGACAAAATGGGGTGCCGACGCGGGCATAAAGCAGGCGCAGGTAGTCGTAAATCTCGGTAATGGTACCCACTGTCGAGCGGGGGTTGTGGTTGGTTGATTTTTGTTCAATGGCAATGGCGGGAGACAAGCCCTCGATGCTATCGACCTCAGGCTTGTCCATTTGTGATAAGAACTGACGCGCATACGCCGATAAGCTTTCGACATAACGGCGCTGGCCTTCTGCATACAACGTGTCAAATGCTAAGGACGATTTACCCGAGCCTGACAAGCCGGTGATCACCACAAATTTATCACGAGGAATGTCAATGTCGATATTTTTTAGGTTGTGGGTGCGTGCGCCGCGAATCTTAATGTGTTCGTGTGCCATAGAGAGCCTTTTGTTATAAATTTAATAAGTAAGTAAATAAATAGGGGGTAATTGGGTTTATGGATGATGAGGTGATTTAATTGGGTTTGAAATATAAATTAGTTATAAAAGTAAGCGGAGTGCTATTGCCCCACTCATTTAATGCTCGGCCAATTTAATACCTAGTAATTGAGCCAACAATAGCCCAGTTACTCGCTAAGTTAAATAAGAGGTGAGTTTAATAAATGTATAGGTTAGTTAGAGTTTGTTTAGAGCAATAAATGCAGTATGAATAAGCTATTAATGGGTGTGATTTGGCCAAAATTCAAGAGCAAGCAGCGGCAAGATGGCTTAAATAGCGTTGCTAAAATTGAATACATGCACCGATACTTAACGGCAGATAAGGCAGCAGCCACTCATGTTGCAGAGCAGAAAAATGGTATAACCAAATTTGAGTATAATGTCGCTGCGCATAGCGGGAGTGAATCCATTATAATGGCACAGTTATTTGACAGTCATCACCCCATCATGTGGGTGCCGCTATAGTGGGAGCAATATGAATAGCATCGAGAAGCGAGCCATTGCCGGTATAGGTGGTATCTTTGCACTGCGTATGATCGGCCTATTTATGATAGTGCCGGTCTTTTCGGTTTATGGTAACAATTATGCCCATGCCACACCCTTATTAATTGGTTTGGCTGTCGGTATTTATGGGTTGGGGCAGGCCCTATTCCAAATCCCTATGAGTATGGCAGCGGATAAATTTCCGCGCAAGCCGATGATATTTTTAGGGCTATTATTATTTGCCATCGGCGGTGTGGTCGCTGCGACTGCCACTGATATTTATCAAGTCATTATCGGTCGGGCGCTGGCAGGTAGTGGGGCGGTGTCTGCGGTGCTTATGGCATTATTGGCCGATGTGACCCGTGAGCAGCAGCGTACCAAGGCTATGGCCACTATGGGACTGACCATTGCGACTTCTATTATGCTGTCGTTTGCCATTGGACCGATGATGGTAGCCAGCCTAGGTATCTCTGGGCTATTTTGGTTGACCGCAGTATTTGCGCTGGTTGCTATGCTGCTGTTATTGTTTGTGCCTACCCCGCTTAGAGTACTGCGACACAATCTGGCCAATCAATCGATAGGGGAGCAGCTAAAAGAGGTGCTGCGTATTGGCGATTTAAACCGGCTGCATATCGGTATCTTTGCACTGCATTTAACCATGACTGCCATCTTTGTGATTGTGCCTCAGCAGTTGGCAGACGTGCTAGATTTGAGTGTGCGTCAACAGGGTATGGTGTATTTGCCGCTGCTGTTTATTGGCTTTGCCATTGCCATTCCCTTTATCATTATTGCCGAAAAAAAACGCAAAATGCGTCAGATATTCTTAGCGGCATTAACTTTGTTGGTCGCAGCGTTTGTCTGTCTGGCGCTAGGCAGTAAGTTAAGCTATGTATTGCTGTTTGGGCTCGGTCTTTACTTTATCGGTTTTAACTTACTTGAGGCGACGATTCCCTCTTGGATTTCTAAAAAAGCACCTGTGGCCAATAAAGCGACGGCGATGGGTATTAACTCCTCCAGCCAGTTTTTAGGTGCCTTCTTCGGTGGGGCCTTGGGCGGTATGTTACTTAGCCAAGGTCCGATGTTGGCCTGGGGGCTACTCGGTGCAGTAATGGCTGTGGCGTTGGTCTTAATCCTACCGATTTCGCAGCCCCCTTACTTAACCAGTACCACGTTAGCGATTCCCAAACAAGTAGATGTCACGGCGTGGTCACAGCAAGTTATGTCAGTCGGTGGGGTGGATGAAGTGGTGGTTATGCCCAAAGATGGGGTGGCTTATTTAAAACTTGATAAACAAAAAATCGATGATTATTCACGACAGTTACTGTCGCAACTTACCGAAACTAAGCTAGATATTTAGCCAAAATTTCGGTACAGTGAGGGCAAGTGTTAGCAAGTATGATACAGATAGTTTGTATTAACTAACTATTTAATAAATATACAAAAAGGATAACTTATGCGTGGTGTAAATAAAGTCATTATTATTGGTAACTTAGGCAATGACCCTGAGACCCGCCAGTTCAGTAATGGGGGCAGTGTGACCAATATTTCGGTGGCGACCTCTGAGCAGTGGACTGACAAACAAACTGGGGAAAAGCGCGAGGCCACTGAGTGGCACCGAGTGACCTTATTTAATCGCTTGGGCGAAATCGCAGCTCAGTATTTACGTAAAGGCAGCAAAGTATACATCGAGGGCAGCCTACGTACCCGTAAATGGCAAGATCAAAACGGGCAAGACCGTTACACTACCGAAATCCGTGCCGATCAAATGCAGATGCTAGATGGCGCAACCGGTGGTATGGGCGGTGGCGGGTTTACGGGTAATCCGACCGGTGGCCAATGGGGTCAAGGTGCTCAAGGCGGCCAAGGTAATCAGGGCAATCAAGGCTTTGCTGGCAACCCGAACACCACTCAAGGTGGTTTTCAAGGTCAACAAGGCGGTGGTTTTCAAGGTCAACAAGGCGGTGGTTTTCAAGGTCAGCAAGGCGGCAATCAAGGTGGTAATACCTTTAATGCACCACCTGCTGCTACTTCTGGTCAAACTAACTTTGCGCCACAAGCACCGGCTGCACAGCCACCTCAGCCTCAGCAGACCCCTGCCTTTAACAATCAAACGACTACCCCTGCAGGTGGTATGACTGATACGCCTAAAGATGACGATATCCCGTTCTGACGTGTACCTTAGAGATAAGTGTAAATAACAAGCTGTTGTATTTAGAAACATATGGCCCATTGATATAACTGTCATTGGGCTATATTTTTATATCTCTTGTTGTGAGGAGATGGGGGCGGTAATGAAATACTCTAAATTGATTCAGTTAACTGCCATAGGTGTGGCGTTGTTATTAATCCCAAGGCGCAGCAGTCGTCAGCCACAACAGACTGTGGTCCGGCCATCTGATCTAGAGGCAAACTCTGATTTTGTATCTGATGATATATCGCATGCCAAGCCAAAGTCATCTAAGCGCTCTGATCAATCCACGCCACAAAGCAATACGGATAGGGATACCTCCAGTGACAGATAAGCCGATAGATTACGCGTTAATAGATACACACACTCATTTTGATGACTTTGTGTTTGATGAAGATAGGCTGAGCTTGGCAACTGCAGCTTATGGGTCTGGGCTACGTCATTTATTACTCATTGGTTATCTGGCCAAATATTTTGAGCGCATGCGGCAGACTCAGCAGCAGCTATCAAGCTATTCACATAACACACAAGCCAATAAGGCCGCAGTACCCAAGGTCTATCTTGCCTCAGGGCTACATCCTGCTTATATCTTTGAGCATACTGAAGCGGATTTAGACTGTCTGGCTCAATTTTTACAACGCCATCCTCATGTTGCTATCGGTGAGATTGGTCTGGATACCTTTAGCGATGAATTAAAAACAGATGAGTCGTTAAAAAAACAAAAACGCTTCTTTAGCGCTCAATTGGATTTGGCCGTTGAGCATCAGTTGCCGGTGTTGCTGCATATTCGTAAGGCTCATGCTGAATGCTTGGCGCTATTAAAACAGCACAAGTATAAAGCCACTGAACTTGGCGGTATCGCCCACAGCTTTAGTGGAGGTGAGCAAGAAGCCAAAGCCTTTGTTAAGCTAGGTTTTAAGCTTGGCGTTACCGGGCAGATTACCAATACCAATGCCAAAAAACTACGCCGAGCCATTACTGCCGTGGTAGAGGAGTTTGGCCTACAGAGCTTGGTATTAGAGACAGATTGTCCGGACATGACGCCTGTGTGCTGTCAGCAAGGAAGTACGCCTACCCGAAATGTGCCAGGTAATTTAGGCTTTGTGCTACAAGGGTTGAGTGAGCTTCTTCACGTGGATAAGGCCACCTTAGCACAGCAGCTGTGGCAAAACAGTTGTGAGGCGTTGAAAGTGGATTGGCCTTATCCCGCCTAACGAATACTGTATAATAGCCTGTCGTTTTTATTTTAAAACCAGGTGATCGTAACTCTATTCATTAAATCTGGCCCTAAACCCATCATTTTATAAAAAGTAAGCGCTTTATGACCTCAACTTCAGCGACAGACAATAGCCAATATGATCGACGCTTCAAAGGCACTCAGACCTTATATGGTACAAAAGGCTTTGCCAATTTTGAAAAGGCGCATGTCATAGTCATCGGCGTGGGCGGTGTGGGTACTTGGGTGGCAGAAGGGCTAGCACGTACGGCAATTGGTCAAATGACTTTGATTGATATGGACGTGTTGGTGGCCTCCAATGTCAACCGTCAGCTGCCAGCCATGGACAGTGGCTTTGGAAAAAGTAAGATTGAACAGATGGCCGAGCGGGCGCGTCAGATCAATCCAAAGATACAGCTCAACTTAGTTGATGACTTCTTAACCGCAGAAAATGTCGCTCAGCTATTGCCAAGCCGAGAGCAGGCCAAGCAAAGCGCTGAGCAAGGGACAGCGACCATTGTACTTGACTGTACCGATGACATGTCGGCAAAGCTTGCCATTGCCTTACACTGCCGATTTAACAAATTAAAGCTAATTTGTGCTGGCGGTGCTGGTGGTAAAACCGATCCATTACAAATTACAGTGAGTGACCTAAAAGATACCTATCAAGATCCATTGCTGGCACGCCTGCGCACCAAGCTGCGTAATGAGCATGGCATTAATAAGGCCATGAAAGAGAAGTTCGGCATTAAATGTGTCTATTCCACCCAGCCGCCTATTGTCAATAAATCAGCCGATGGTAGCGTGCAGACCGGCGGCCTACATTGCGGCGGTTATGGCTCTGCGGTGGCCGTCACTTCGGTGGTGGGTATGGTCATGGTCAGTGAGACGTTAGCGATGCTAAGCCGCTAGTCTTGGTAGCCATCATAAAACAAACATCAAAAAAAGCCGTTATGATAACGGCTTTTTTAAACTGCTTCGATGCACTGATAGCTTAGCGAGCAGCGCCGCCGGCAGCGGTACAAATTGTGCGGTCATCATATCAGCTAATACCTGGGCACATAGCGGTGCAAAAGCATAGCCCTTAGAGCCCATGCCGCTCAGTGTCCAAATCAGACCCTGCTCATCGACTGCACCCACCAAAGGGTGATAATCTGGCGTCTGTGATCGAATACCCACTCGTGCCTGCCATCGCTGATATAAGTCAGCCTCTGTATCCGGTAAGGGTAGAACCGCCGAAAGCTCAGGCAGCGCCGCTAGTAGCTTTTGATGGTTAATCGCATGCTCACTAAGCCGAACCTCATCATCCAAATCATTGCGAATAAAGCTCGCCCCAAGCAAAAAAGTAGGCACAGAGGGCGTGACTGAGTTAACGGCTTCATCACCGGGCTGCGGTATAAAAGGGGCGCAGTAGCCTGAATATTTTAGTGGTAAGGTTGGCAGTGCTTGCAGCTGCTCGGTAGTGGGCTCAAACCATGATAATTGACCCCGAATTTTACGAAACTCAAAAATGCGCGCATCCAAGCTTTGACTTTCAAAAGCGGCAGCAATAATCACTCTATTGACCGACAACACCTCTCCACTTTCGCAGTGCAGCATAACTTTAGCACGCTTAGCAGGCTGCGCCGTTATATCCGCAGTGACTTCAATTACTTCACTTACTTCAGTTACGTCATCAAAAGCCTTTGCCTGTAAGGGTGTAATGCGCTTAATGTTCGCTTGTTTAAAGCTGATGTTTGGGTGGGTAAGTACCTTATCGGCCAGTGCCTTAGGGTTAATAAGCCCTGATTGAGGCAGGTATAAATTCGCTGTCAAATCCTGCTGCTGTAAACCAGATATATCTCGGGCGCTATCAAGTGATAAGGTGGTGGCCATTTGCTCAGGATATTCAGCGATTTGGTGCACATCGACGTTACTTTTTTGTAGCAAGTCTAAGGTGGTGGTGGGGGTAAAGATTTTATGCTCACCTTGATCGATTTGACGATAAAAGCGTTGGCTATAAAGATAGCTGATGCTGTGCAAATGCTCAGCCACATGAGCAAGCGGCGTCATCTTAGGAGCAAGCAGTGCCCTTGGGTTGCCAGAGGCACCCGCTAACGGGGCCTCTTTGTCTATTAAGCTCACCGCATTACCACGCTGCGCCAATGACCAAGCCGCCATTAATCCACAAACACCTGCACCAATCACTGCAATCTGCTCGTTGGGCGTCACGGCATGTGTATCCAGTGTGACTTGCTTCTTAGAGCGTAATGCTAAAGTTGAATTGGCATCATACTCAGTAGCACCTTGGTTGTCACTGGTATCGTCACTGACTGCTACCGGCTCAAGCTTGGTGGCGGTTAGCATTTCACGTTTGCGTCCAAAGCCTTTGGTTTTTTTGATCTCAAAGCCTGCCGCCATCAAGCCGCGTTTGACCACGCCAGCACTGCTAAAGGTCGCCGCAGTAGTACCAGGCTTAGATAAGCGCTTTACCTGCTCAAAGATCTGATCTGCCCAAAGCGACTCATTACATGCAGGCGCAAAGCCATCTAAGTACCAAGCATCAATGTGAGCGCCGTAGGGCAGCGTGTCATAGCTATTGGCCAATTGTTGTAAGCTGAAACAGGCATCACCAAGCCATAAATCTAACGTGACATCTTCGGCCAACTGTAGGCGATGACAGCCAGATATCAAGGTGGGATATAAGGCGAGTAGCTGATCGACAAAGGGCACCAGACTGGTGTCTTTATGCTTCCAGCTTTCAAGACTGCGGCTTAAATCGGCATGAGTGAGCGGATGCTTTTCGGTACTGATGATATGCAGCCGCGGTGTTAGCGAGCGTGAGCCCTTTAAATGGTCTTGCGAGCTCGTTTGCAGGCTAGTTTGTGAGTTGAAATAAGTATGGAACTGCTGCTTACTGTGTTCCCAAAGCTGCCAAGTGGCCAGTATATTAAGACCGGTACCAAAGCCTAATTCAGCAATGCTAAAGTTAGACGCTGCGCTACTATTCGCTCGGCTAAATAAGGCTTCAAAGCGCTCAGGTAATTTATTTTGGGTCAAAAATACATAACGCGACTCATTTAATCCATCGACCAAAGAGTAATACACATCGCCGAATATCTCAGAGACGGGGACCACGTTACCGAGTTCATCTTCACGCCAAGACAGCTTGGCAGGGGTGACCTTATCCATTTTGTGCCTTATGTTATTGCTTGGGTTATGGTTTTTGTACCAAATCTTGCCTTAACTTTAAGAGTGCCCATTACCAGCGGTCACGGCGACTAAAGATAAAGCCGCCCAACAAAACGCCTAAGAATAAAGAGACGGCGACCGTCACCGCACCATACATAAACAGCTGACCGCTGCGCTCATTGATAAGTACATTAACGCGAGTCTCAAGATCATTAACATCACGCTGCAACTGAGCATTGCGGCTGAGCAGCTCTTGATTGGCCGCTGACAAATCAGCATCACTGGGCTGCATTTTACTGGCTAAGCTTTTTGGGTTTTTTAACACATCGGTATCAGCAGCGGTGCCTGATGCTTGTGCGGCGGCATCTTGTTGCTCAGAGTGAACCGTCTTTGGCAGAGTATCCCCATTAAACGGCGAGGCAGGTGGTGGCGCCACTTGTGGGTCTGTGGGTGCTTGCTCGGTAGCCTGAGCGCCGGGCTGATTGACCACCACTGTCGGCGCAGCCACCGCAGTTAGCGGCAATGCAAATGCCATGCTTAATAGGCCGGCACTGAACATGGCAGCTAGGCGATAGCGGGTTTTTGGAGACGATAATGAGGGAGTTTGAGACTGAGCAAAATCTGAGGCAGCGCGCATAGCTAGGGATTCCAAGAAGCAGTGAAGCTTGAGCAATTAGGCAGAGGGTAGGACTTTAATAAAGGGTTTGATATCGACATGGCTATATACGCCCGCTGTGAGATAAGGCTCTTGGCTGGCCCAGTCTTGGGCCGCTTCTAAGCTTTCAAAAGCGGCGATGATTAAGCTGCCTGACATGGCCGTTTGACCCACTTCAAGAGGCGTTGGTCCAGCGATAACCAAGCGGCCTTGTGCCTCAAGCTCGTGCAGACGGGCCAAATGAGCCTCACGGGTTTGCTGTCTAAGCTCAGAGGAGTTGGCCACATCATGGCCCATAATCATAAATAACGGCATATTCATTCTCAGTTAGTGTATTAGCCTAGCTTATTTTGGCTTGTTTGATTTATTAGATTTGTCATCTAGCATTTCAGGGTTAATGTGGCTTTTTAGTATCACAAACTGACCCACCATGAAGACTAACATGAAAGGTAGCCAGCCGTAGGTTTTGAAGTTGATCCAAGTTTGCTCGCTGGTATAAAAAGCAAAGTAGTACTGCAATCCGGCCATCAATACAAAATAGCCTACCCAGGCCAAAGTCAGCTTATTCCAGCCAGAGTGAGTCAGATTAAACACGCTCTTCATGGCCATCTCTAACAAAGGTCGGCCGATTAATACACTGATTAATAAGGCCACGGCAAATATGCCGTTAATCACCGTCGATTTCCATTTTAGATAAATGTCATCATGGAACAATAAGGTAAGACCACAAAAGACCACGGTAAGCACTAAGGTAATCGCTTGTTGCTTGGTCAGGCGCCCCTTCTGGGTGATCAAATGGATCACTGCCACTGCGACCGTAGCGATTAAAATAGCCCCTGCGCCCGCCAAGATGCCTTGGGTTTTGGCCACATAAAAAAAGGCAAGTAAGGGGATAAAATCTAGCAATGCTTTCATAAAGGTCACAATAATAAAAAAAGAAGAGTGGGGGATGACTTGAGGCAATAGTTTACACGGCCTGACCCACAAAAAAAAGCATTGCGCATACAATACCTTGTAAGATGAGGTTTAAAGCGGGCAGTTATCTTTTTGCGAACTTAATTAAACACAGCTTTTACCAAAACATCGACAAATACCGCTCATTAACCGCTACAATAGTCACTCTATTTTATTGTAATTTTTAAGACTGCTATTATGCCGCACTGCTCACCATCACAACCCTCTACCACAAATCTTGCTTACAAACGCATTGACTTACACAGTCACAGTACCTGCTCTGATGGCAGCAATAGCCCAAGCGAGCTACTGCACAAAGCCCATGCCGCCCATATCGACATCTTTGCGCTAACCGATCACGATACTTTGGCGGGTATCCCAGAGGCCAAGGCCACGGCGCAGGCACTGGGTATTACTTTAATTAATGGGGTGGAGATAAGCTGTCAGCACACGCTTACTGGCGGCTATGGCAAGAATAAAGCCAAAGACAAAATCATTCACGTACTGGGTCTAGGCTTTGATGATTTTGAGCAGATGAATAACACCTTAACTCACATCCAAGTGAGCCGTGGCAATCGTGGCCGGATGATTGTACAAAAAATGGCTGAATTAACGGGTCATGACTTCGATGACATGTGGCAAGCTGTACTGCTCAAGGCAGATGGCAATGCCGATGCCGTAGGACGAGCACACATTGCCAAGGTCTTGTTAGAACAAGAGATTGTGCCTACCATGCAAAAGGCTTTTGATAAGTATTTGGCCGATAATAAAGCCGCTTATGTGCCCATTGAAACCTTAAGCATGCAAGATACCATTGAGCTGATTCATCGCTGCGGCGGCAAAGCGGTATTGGCGCATCCCACCCGCTACAATCTATCGGCGACTCGGGTACGTAAATTGATAGCCGAGTTTGCACAATTTGGCGGTGATGGCTGTGAGCTGCCCAGCAATGATGAGCCATTAAGCACACGGCGCATGGTTGATAGAAGTATTGCAGAGCATGGACTGCAAGTGTCAACTGGTAGCGACTTTCATGGCAGCAGCATGCCTTGGCGCAAGCTTGGCGACGTACCAAGCTTGGCTGAGGGGCAGACATTGGTGATTGAAGCGTTATTGAGTGCCTCTTAATTAAGGTCTACTTGCCGCGGTTGCTATTTTAAATGAGTTACCAAAGCTGACAGTACGCTGGTGGCAAAGGTGCCGGTGGGTAAGGTAAATTGCAGCACCAAACTTGGCTTATCCGCTTGCTCTGTTGTCCATGACCAGCTGAAATCACTCACTGCTAAGCGGGTTGCGCGGCGCATGGTTTTTAACTGTTTTTTCTCAAGGCCTTGAGCCAGTCTTTGTAACACAGCATCTTGACTCACCACTTTATCTTCTAAGGCTTTTGCAGCCTCGCTGACTTTGTCATTTTTGATGCCCCACAATGGCGCAGTTGGGTGAATATCGCCACTGGCCAGTCGCTGGTGTATCTCTTGATCAATCTGCTCAACACAAAACACAGACCCCGATCCATCCAGATTAAACACATCGCCGTCTATGGCAGTATTCCAGCCTCCCAGCTGAACTCTGGCTGAGACGATTTGATTAAAAATAGCGCTGCGGGCTGAGGAGAGTAATAAAGATTGCGCATCACGGCTTTTTTTTGGATGAGGCGGACGGCCATTTATTGTGCCCTGTTCAAACCACTCCAAAGCGCTGACAATGTTGTTGCCCTGCCTGCCAAAGCGCTGCTCACCAAAGTAGTTGGGCACCCCTTCTTTGCTGATAAGCGTTAGGGTCTCATCAACTGTAGCAAGGGCAGCTGCCACCTTAGGGTTGAGCTCAATATCGGTTAAGCGAATGACAAATCTATTGGCCTTGTGCGTACCGCGATTGAGCTTTTTGCTGTGCCAGGTTTGCTGTCGTACTTCTACCGATTCGGTGGCAGTGGTCAAGTGCGCTTTGGCAAATTCATCAAAGCTTATATCAGGCAGCTTGCCTTTGGGTAGACGCAAGCTAAACCACTGGGTGGTCACCGCATGACGGTCTTTTAGCCCAGAGTAACCCACATCCCGACTGGGTATCTTGGCCCATTTAGCAAGCTGATCGGCCACAAAGCTGGTATTCATGGCGGTCTTTTTAATCAATAGCCACAAATGCTCCCCTTCACCAGACAGACCAACTTCCAGCAGCTCATCTACCTGAAAGTCTTCAGGGGACTGCTTAAAACAGGCGCTTAATATAGGGGCAGGCAGGGGCTGAGCTAGGCATTGACTGCTGGTCAGTTGCTTGATTTGATCGGAAGTAATTTCAGGTAACAGAGGCGTAGCGGAAGTCATAAGCGGCTCAAATGATAAAATGATTTTGGAAAATAGGGGTAAATAACTGCGATAATAACATGTTTACTTGCCTGCTTAATTTTTGGTTTAATAGCTTAACGCGTTATTTAACTCAGCCTTTGGAGAATGAGTCATGCCAAGCCCCAATGTTTTTTTGCGTCAAGCCACCCTATAGGATAGTGAGGCTTTGCTGCGTCTGTTAAATCAATGCTATCGCGATGATGTGGGCTGGACCAATGAAGCACATTTGGTGGGCGGTATTCGCACCACAGTGGCTGAAATTGAAAAGGTAATTAATACCCCTCGGCATTATTTATTTGTTTTTCCTCAAGTCACCGAAGGCAAGGAAACTGGGGATATTTTAGGCTGTATTGCTGTTGATTTTGGCCAGGCAGATAACCGCGAGCACAGCAGCCAAAATAATGATGCTTATATTGGTATGTTTGCGGTTCATTGTGACTTACAAGGTCGGGGCGTTGGCAATCAGATTCTGCAAGCGGCTGAGACCTTTGCCGGTCGGCATTTAAAATCAGAAGATACGCAAGGCAACGCCAGATTAACCATGAGCATTTTGAGCCAACGCCCTGAGCTGCTGGCTTACTATCAGCGCCGAGGCTATGTGTTAACTGGTAAGAGTATGCCGTTTCCTGTAGATGGCAATAATGGTGAGCCCAAAGTTGAGGGGCTACAATTGCTTGAACTAGAAAAGAGGCTGTCTGCCATAGGCGATTAGACACACCAAGGCTTGGCTTATCACGGCAACAGATGTGACTTTAAAACCGCTCATCAAGTGTTTGCAGGTTATATTTAATCGCCTCAAAACAAATATCAGGCTTAAAGCCGCGGTATTGTAAGAATCGAAGCTGACGCGCTTTTATTTTTTGGTCAGTGGGAATCTCATCGCCATATTTTTTGACCCGGGTTTCAACGGCCAAACGCAGCCAGTCGACGCCTTCTACCAATGTATTATCTGACAACACATCGACAAACTCTTCGTTATCCGCCATCGCCATATCAATCAGTTCATCGATGTTCGCAGGCACCTCAACTTTGCGTTTATAAAAGTCATTCTTGATCCGAACACGGCCGCGGCCTTTACGAATGCCTTCACGGATCAGCATGAGCGCTGTGCGGTGGTCGCTTTGATAGCCTTTATCTTTAAACTCTTGTAAAAGGGCTTCTATTTTTTTTGGGTCTTGCTCTTTATCGAGCAATTTTTGGCGCAGCTCTCCTGCAGAGTGTTCGCGTCTAGACAGATAATAAAAAGCCAGCCAGCGCAGCCGACTTTCCGCTTTTATCTCCTCTTTTTCTGCTTGACGTTGCTCAGGTGTTCTTAGGTAAGCTTTTAGCGCAGCAGGTAGATTGTCTATGCCTAAGTCATCGGTTATGAGGGCATTATCTGCAGAAGAATCATCAGAGTAGGAGTGGGGTGTGGATGCCGATGCCTCAGCCAAGGGGACCAGAGCGTCTGTTTGCTGTTGGGCTTCGGCCTTCACCTGTGCCAATAAGCTTTTAATACTATTGGGGTCGACTTCTTTGATGGGCTCAGCCAGCTGGGTTTTTGGCTGATAAGGGGCGGCTGGATGGAATGTTTTGTTTTTACGCTGTTTAGGCTGAGCCGATAGCTTGTGTGCAGTGTCTGGTGATACATCTACTTGATTATCACTGCCAACATCAGTATGAAACTCATCGGTATGGTCTGGTTTATTTCCTAAGCTTGGTTTTTTGGCATAAGAGCGTTTGCGGTACGAGGGTTTCGCCGCCTTAGAATGCTGTGAGGGTTTGGAGAGTTTAGAGCGCTTAGCGTCAAGCCGCTGCGGCTGACAATCTTGCAGCGCATCTACCGCACAATCATTGGTAGTACCGGCAGAGCTGGCCTGTGCCCGTGATGTTGTCTGGTGCGCGCTGTTTTTTGACTTTGCTTGCCCAGATTTTGACTGACGTTGAGTGGATTTCTTATCACCAGTCTCGTTTTCTGCCAAAATCTGAGCTAAGGTTTTTATCTGCATAATATTGTCTAATAAGACCTCATAGAGTAAATAGCCTTAAATAAAAAGGTAGGGGCTTAATATAGTTATCAAAGCCACCTACCCATTAAATCAAAGCGTCAAATCACAAACCAGATCGCTACACAGTATAGCGACTTAAGCCAAAGCTATTCGACTTCAGATTCAGGCTCAACCTCATCTACAGCTTCAGCCCCTTTTTCTGGCTCTACCGCCAGCTTTTCGGCACGGATTTTGGCTTCAATCTCTTCAGCAATGGCGGGGTTGTCTTTTAAGAACAACACTGAGTTGGCTTTACCTTGTCCAATTTTTTCATCGCCATAGCTGTACCATGCACCGGCCTTACCGACCACGCCAATCTCAACCCCTAAGTCGATCACTTCAGCCAAGTGGTTGGTGCCTTCACCATAAGTAATCTCAAACTCAGCTTGACGGAATGGTGGCGCCATTTTGTTTTTGATAACTTTAACACGGGTTTGGTTACCAATGATTTCATCACCGCTTTTCACCGCGCCAATACGGCGAATATCTAGACGTACTGAGGCGTAGAATTTAAGGGCATTACCACCGGTTGTGGTTTCAGGCGAACCGAACATAACCCCAATTTTCATACGAATTTGGTTAATAAAGATAACCATACAGTTTGAGCGTTTGGCGTTACCGGTGATTTTACGTAGCGCCTGACTCATTAGACGCGCCTGCAAGCCCATGTGGCTGTCACCCATCTCACCTTCAATCTCCGCACGCGGGGTAAGGGCAGCGACCGAGTCAATAACAATCATGTCTAATGCGCCTGAACGCACCAGCATGTCGGTAATCTCAAGCGCTTGCTCACCATTATCAGGCTGAGACACCAATAAGTCATCAGTATTTACCCCAAGTTTACGGGCATAGATGGGATCTAAAGCGTGTTCGGCATCGATAAAGGCACAAGTACCGCCTTGTTTTTGACACTCAGCAATGGCTTGCAAGGTCAATGTGGTTTTACCTGAGCTTTCTGGGCCATAAATCTCAATAATACGACCTTTTGGCAAACCGCCAATACCTAAAGCAATATCTAAGCCAAGTGAGCCGGTAGAGACCACGTCCACATCCAGCGTGGCGGAGTTATCGCCCAAATGCATAATGGTGTTTTTACCAAATTGTTTTTCGATTTGGCCTAAGGCTGCTTTTAACGCTTTGGCTTTATTGTCATCCATAATGATGTCCTAATTAAATGATTTTAAAAGAGTATGTTATTTAATAATAAATGGTGAGTTAAGAGGGGAAAACGGCAGATCGACCCAGTATATCGCTTAATTGACCTATTAACAGAACTAATTAGTAAAACGCTAACAGTCTATATCAGTTAATGTGCAATAAAGGAGGTTAAGACAAAAAGTTTATCCGCTTATAAGGCAATAAGCGCGTGATGATTAGGTCGATACACACCGCTTTTGTATACGGTAAGTATAACAAATTATCGCTCACTTAATAGAGTCACCCTTATACTATACGACAGGTAGTGTCGTATAGTATGAGAGCGGCTAACCTCATTGATTTATGCGTGCAAAACACCCGTATATAAGGGCCTAAGCGAGTGGATATAAGACAGATCAAATCAAAAAAACCAGCGGCGTCAACACAAATTAGATTTGTATTAAACACCGCTGGTTTTTTAATCAACTATCGACTATTAACTATATGCTGTTAAAAGCGAGTCAACCTAGTACTTCTCGATCTAGTACTTCTCGATAATGCCACAAGCGATACGAGCACCGGCATTACCCGCAGGCTGGCTGACATAATCATCTACACCGCCATGAACGATAAAGGCACGACGATAGACACTATTATCGCCTTGCATCGCTACAGAGATGTCTTTTTTGACAAAATTCATGGAGGCCACACCATTGGCATCAGCAGTCAAGTTAGGTAGGTCGCCTGCATGGTTCTCTGCCCCCATAGGGTTGCCATGCAACTTATGGTAAGGGTTAAAATGACCACCGGCCGCTTTACCCATATCGGCACAGCTGCCCGTCTCATGAATGTGCATCGCAACGGTGGCACCTGGTGTCAAGCCTTGTAGCTTACCAAAGACTTGAACGCCGCCGGCCACAGGACGTAAGAACATATCACCTATGTGCTTATTGCTGCCATCTGTGGTCATAATTTGTGATTTTAAAACCGGTTGGGCTTCATCAGGCACGCTTTGTTTAGTAGGGGTGCTCTGACACGCACTTAATGCTAAAGCTGAGGCTAAAAGGGTAGAGGCTGTGAATAAGGTTTTCATTATTAAACTCCAAAAATTATGGTGAAAAGTCAGACATCCCTGTCTTAGAATAAATGAGTGACAATACTGAGTATAACTTTATCTCTACAGAAACAATTATGCCAAGCGTTGCAATACGTTATGATATGTAAATAGCGTAAATAATCGTGAAAGCTTGAGGAATAAAAAAGGCCGTCCAAGTTAATTGGACGGCGTTTTTTACGTCAATGATTTGATAGAGGGCGGTGGCTAAGCCCGCCTTTAGATTAGCTGCGTAGTGCTGGCTCAGCTTTGGTCGTGTCTACCGCCACCTTAACTTTATTGGGAGCCAGTGGCTTTGGCATCTCAACCAAGGCCGCCTGAAGCACCTCATCAATGGTAGATACCGGCTGGATGGTCAAGCCCTCTTTAACATTATCTGGAATCTCAACCAGATCACGCTCGTTAGAGGCTGGGATTAACACGTGCTTGATACCACCACGGTGGGCCGCTAATAGCTTCTCTTTAAGGCCACCAATGCGCAGCACTTTGCCACGTAAGGTCACCTCGCCTGTCATAGCGATGTCTGGGCGGATGGCAATGCCAGTCATCGCAGATACTAGGGCGGTGGTCAGGGCAATGCCGGCTGACGGACCATCTTTTGGTGTGGCACCTTCTGGCATATGTACGTGCACATCTTTTGACTTAAAGGTCTCGTAGTCAATGCCAATCATCTCCCCACGGGCACGTACCACACTCATCGCAGCACGAATAGACTCTTTCATCACATCACCCAGTGATCCGGTATACACAAAGTCGCCTTTACCGGGCATAGTGATGGTCTCAATGGTGAGTAACTCGCCGCCCACGCTGGTCCAAGCTAGGCCAGTGACACGGCCCACTTCAGGCGCTTCTTCTGCCAGACCAAAGTCGTATTGATGCACGCCTAAGTAGTCGCTGATGTTATCTGCATCTACCACAACGGTCTCAATCTTGGTCTTTTTGGTCGGCTTAGCGCCATATTTCTCAATAGACTCGCGTACCACCTTACGGCAAATCTTGTTGACCTCACGCTCAAGATTACGCACACCAGCTTCACGGGTATAACGCTGAACGATGCTGTGCAAAGCTTCTGGCACAATTTCAATCTCGTCATTTTTTAGCCCGTTTTGCTTAATGGCCTTGGGCACCAAGTACTTCTCAGCGATGTTGATTTTTTCGTCTTCCGTGTAGCCTGGCAGACGAATCACCTCCATACGGTCGAGCAGGGCAGGCGGAATGTCCATGCTGTTGGCGGTACAGATAAACATCACTTGCGATAAGTCCAGGTCCAAATCTAGATAGTGGTCGTTAAACTTATCGTTCTGTGAGGGGTCAAGTACTTCAAGCAGTGCTGAGGCTGGATCACCACGGAAGTCTTGCGCCATTTTGTCGATTTCATCAAGCAAAAATAGCGGGTTTTTCACCTCAACTTTGGCCAGTGATTGGACAATTTTACCCGGCATAGCCCCGATGTAAGTACGGCGGTGACCACGGATTTCTGCCTCATCACGCACGCCGCCTAAGGCCATACGCACAAATTTACGGCCAGTGGCTCGGGCAATAGATTCACCCAGTGAGGTTTTACCCACACCTGGAGGACCTACCAGACAAAGAATGGGACCACGTAGCTTTTTGACCCGTGATTGAACGGCCAGATATTCTAAGATGCGGTCTTTGACATCTTGTAGACCATAGTGGTCCGCATCAAGCACTTCTTCTGCCTTATCAAGTTTGATAGATACCTTACTGGCTTTGTTCCAGGGGGTATCTAAGATCCAGTCGATGTAGTTGCGCACCACTGAGGATTCACTTGACGCCGGCGGCATCATTTTAAGCTTCTTAAACTCTTGCTCCGCTTTTTTGCGCACATCTTCAGGCAGGTCAGCTTCTTTTAAGCGGGCCTCTAACTCTTCAAGATCATCTTCACTGTCAAAAGAGCCATCACTGATTTCAGAAAGCTCATTTTTGATGGCCTTCATCTTCTCGTTTAAATAGTACTCGCGCTGGTTGCTCTCCATTTGACGGCGAACCGCATCTTGGATTTCTTGCTCAATCGACTGCTCAGCACTTTGCTTGGCCAAATACTCAGTGATGGTATTAATGTGCAGCGCGATGTCGTCTTTTTCGAGTAATTGCTGTTTGGCCTCAAGATCCATAGAGACACGAGTGGCGATAAAATACACCAGCTCTAATAAGTGATCGATGCGTTCAGAGACGCGGATTAATTCGCGGCTATTGCGCAGGCGAGCTTCAGCGTAGTTAGCGAACAGCTGACGCAGTGCCTCTAAGGTGTTTTTTTGCTGCGACTCATTCATCGTCAAGGTAATGGCGCTATAGGTATAGTCGCCCACAAGCATTCCATCGTCTTGTTCGGTTACCTTATCTAAGCGCACGCGGTTTTCGCCTTCAATAAGCACCTTAATACAGTTTTCATCACTGTCGTGTGGCATGGTGCTTACGATACGGCACACCGTACCATACTGATATAGGTTCTCTTGATGGATGTCTTCGCTCAGCGAATCCTTTTGGGCCACGACCAATACTTGGTCATTATGGCTTTTTTTAGCGGCGTTAATGGCTTTAATAGAGGGGTCACGACCGACAAACAAGGCAATTTGCATGTGCGGATAAACCACCACGTCACGCAGCGCAAGCAAAGGTAGCGAGCTGGCTTCTTGGTCAATACTCAGTGCCACATCCGTCGGCTCAAAATCTGTCACTACGTCAGACTCTTGAGCATCGGCTGTAGAATCAACTTCGTTATCGATGTTGTCTTCAAATTGCTGCTCAAAATCACTGTCATAGTTGTTATCGGATTTACTCATATTTTTTCCTTATCGTGTGACACAACCCATTTTTAGGGAAGTTTTTTATGCTATGACTAACTAAATGGTGGTGACTGAGTATAATTGCAAGCTTATTTTGCAGCTTAAGGCCAGCTTAAGCGACCTGCCGCACAAAAATCGGGTAGAATAGACAGTTTGTAACGCTATATTTGCGCACAGGTTACTTATAAATATACGCTTTTTTAATGGCAGGTTTAAAGCTAATTTACCCTTAATTGAAAAAATAATCAGCAACGTTCCGTTCAGAGGGCGGGGATAACTGTGTGCTGAGCTTGACTGTTTTTTTTATTTATAGCGTCGATAGGACTAAGATATAAGGGCTAAGACATATCAAACCAATAGCCGGCGCAAGAGAGTAATAACGCAAGATATGGGGTTGGCGCGTAACGTTTTAAATTATGATGTTGGAATACTGACAGACACTCAATCAAGGTATGCGTCGTGGGGCAGATCACAGGCCATATCTAGGGGATAGATTATGATAAATGCGGTATTGTTGGCAGTGGTAGTCATGCTTGGGCTATCCGTGGCTCGGGTACACGTGGTACTGAGCTTGCTGATTGGAGCCATGGTGGGCGGACTGGTGGGCGGATTGGGCGTGGATGCCACACTAGCGGCTTTTCAAGAAGGGATAAAAAATGGCGCCCAAATTGCACTGTCTTATGCCTTGCTAGGCGCTTTTGCGGTGGCTATTGCCCATTCAGGACTGCCACAGTCGCTGTCAAATGGGGTGATTAACCGCATTAACAATCAACAAGCCGGCAGCAGCATCTCCTCTATTAAGTGGCTGCTGTTCTTGGGTTTGGTATTGATGAGTGTGTTTAGTCAAAACCTCATTCCCATTCACATCGCCTTTATTCCTCTGATTATTCCGCCTTTGTTAGGTGTGTTTAATCGTCTACAAGTGGACAGACGCTTGCTGGCATGTCTGATGAGCTTTGGCTTGGTCACCACTTATATGTTTATCCCTTATGGGTTTGGTGAGATTTACTTGGACCAAATCATGCTAAAAAACGTGGGAGAGGCAGGGCTGAATGTCGAGAATATTTCGGTCATGCATGCCATGGCCATTCCTGCACTGGGTATGTTGACCGGCCTGTTGATAGCGGTGTTTTTTAGCTATCGTAAGCCGCGTAGCTATGCAATGACAGCCGATGGCACCGCTATGACAAACAATAGCATCAGTGCCAATAGCGGTGTACCAAGTGGCCATCAAGATACCCTAACCAATGTGGCCGCCAATGCCATTGTGCCCAGTCGTGGTAAGACCCTTGTTGCGCTGCTGGCCATTATCACCGCCTTTGTGGTGCAGTTATACACTGAGTCTTTGTTATTGGGCTCGCTGTTTGGCTTTGGGATATTTATGGCAACCGGTGTGGTTAAGTGGAATGAAGCCGACAGCGTGTTTAATGACGGTATTAAGCTGATGGCAATGATTGGTTTTATCATGATTACCGCGCAAGGTTTCGCTGAGGTGATGAAGGCCACCGATCAGATTGCACCGCTTGTCGATGGTGCCACCAGTCTGTTTGCCGGCAATAAGGGTATCGCAGCCTTTATCATGTTATTAATTGGTTTGGTTGTCACCATGGGTATTGGCTCGTCCTTTTCGACCATTCCTATTATTGCTGCCATTTATGTGCCGCTTTGTATCTCGCTGGGCTTCTCGCCGCTTGCCACAGTGGCTATTGTCGGTACGGCCGGCGCGCTGGGAGATGCCGGTTCACCTGCTTCAGACTCAACCCTAGGTCCTACCTCGGGCCTGAGTGTCGATGGCCAGCACGATCATATTAAAGACAGTGTGATTCCCACCTTTTTGCACTTTAATATTCCGCTGCTTATCTTTGGCTGGATTGCAGCGATGGTGCTGTAATTGAGCGCTTAATGAGTCGTTTAATACATTGCTTAATCGATCATGCTCAAAAAAAGCGAGGCTAGGTATCTGCCTCGCTTTTTTGTTTTTTAAGCCTCTGAAAATAGCTTGAATTAGGGCATAGCGGACTCTTATTTAATCCTCAAACTTGTTAATCTCACCGGTTAGATACCCCAAAAAATCATCGCCATTACTCATCAAGGCTTTGAGTTTATCGGGATTGACCAGCCGCGCCAGCTCATCTTCAGTAAATAGCTGCTCTTCAGGTGACAGTTGGCGCCGCTGGGCTGCTTGACCCTTAGTCTCTAATGCTTGCAAGTGGCTGTTAACATGGTCGGCAACACTATCTGTACTGGAGACTGTACTGGAGGCTGTACTGGAGGCTGTACTGGAGGCTGTACTGGAGACTGTGGCCGCCAAATCTGGGCCATGGTCATTGTCGTCTCGAGCAAGCTGCTTATTGTCACTGGTGTCGTTACTCATCGCTTAGCCTTATGAAAACCAACGTAATTTTTTAGGGGTGATTAACGCATTCAAGGGCACATCCCAAGGCTGCCTCTCAAGCTGATCCACCACCTGAAACTCATATGCCCAGCCGACACGCAGCGGATGACGGCGATGGTTTTTTGAGCTGCTGTAGTGATATGACGTGGCAAGCGTGGTGTCATAAAAGCCACCACCCATACCCATGCGATTGCCTTGTTCATCAGCGGCGACCAGCGGACACAGTATCAAATCTAATTGGTCGGCAGTTAACAAATGGCGACTTTTGGATTCTTTCATACCAAAGCTGTGGCGGACGGTGGCAAGGTTGGCCAATTTGCTTCGATAAATAGGTGCAAATCGGATCTGTCTGTTGCCGCGGCCTAGCGTATTAATGACCGGCAGGTAGGCCTGATAGCCCATACGCTGGCACCATGTTAACAACGGCTGGGTGGGTAGCTCACCAAAGTCATCGATATAAATACCGACTTTAGCGCCTTTAGGCAGGCGAGGGGTCAGCTTCGACAGATGATGGCTGGCAAGGGTACCGGCACTACGGCGCTGCTGCTCAGATAAGGCGCGGCGCTTACGGTTAATTTCACGGCGAGAGGGTATATTGGTCATAGTTTGGTTTATAATAGTTGGGGTCAAAAGGTGAAATGCGTTTAGCAGTGAGTCATGCTATCATAATTGCGCTGTATTTGATTGAAGCCTGCCGCATAAGCAAGCTTAATAAGCCATGTCATGCATTTTATAATTAGTAACACCATAAAAATTCTTTTAGATTTTATATAAAAAAACAGGAGACATTATGTCAACTCGTATAGAAAAAGATACCATGGGCAACGTGGAAGTACCAAGTGATGCGTATTGGGGTGCTCAAACTCAGCGCAGCCGTGAAAACTTCAAAATTGGTGGCGAAACCCTACCTCGTCCAATGATTGAAGCTATGGCACTGGTAAAAAAAGCTGCAGCCATTACTAACGCAAGCCTAGGCCGTATCGAAGAGAGTCAACGTGACCTAATTATCCAAGCGGCAGATGAGGTCATCAATGGCGGCTTAACAGATCAGTTCCCACTTGTGGTGTGGCAAACTGGCTCAGGCACTCAGTCAAACATGAACATGAACGAAGTACTGGCTAACCGTGCCAACGAAATCGCTGGCAACCCACGTGGTACTTACAAGCCTGTCCATCCAAACGACCATGTAAACCATGCTCAATCTACCAACGACAGCTTCCCAACGGCTATTCGTGTGGCGGCAGCACGTCAAATCAACAGCCTGCTCATCCCAGCGGTTAAAGCACTACGCGATACTTTGGATAAAAAAGCCAAAGAATTTGACAGCATTGTTAAAATTGGCCGTACTCATTTACAAGACGCCACGCCATTGACTTTAGGCCAAGAGTTCAGCGGTTATGTGAGCCAACTTGACCATGCTCTAGTGCGTATTGAGAACGCTCTAGATGGTCTATATCAGCTGCCTCTAGGCGGTACTGCAGTCGGTACCGGTCTAAACTCGCACCCAGATTATGCGGTAAAAGCTGCTGAGCAATTATCAGAGCTAACTGGCCTACCATTTGTCACCTCTCCAAACAAATTCGAAGCACTAGCGGCTCGTGATGCCGAAGTATTTGCTTCAGGCGCTTTAAAAACGCTAGCTGCCAGCTTAAACAAAATTGCAAACGATGTGCGTTGGTTGGCCTCTGGTCCTCGCTGTGGTCTTGGCGAATTAACCATTCCTGAAAATGAGCCAGGCTCATCTATCATGCCAGGTAAAGTAAACCCCACTCAGTCAGAAGCGATGACTATGGTTGTGGCGCAGGTTATGGGTAACGATGTCACCATCAGTATGGCGGGTGCCTCAGGTAACTTTGAGCTAAACGTATTTAAGCCAGTCATTGCTTATAACTTATTACAATCTATCAAACTACTAGGCGATGCGTGCAACAGCTTCAATGACAACTGTGCGGTAGGTATCGAGCCTGTTAAAGAAAAAATCGATGACTTCTTACATAACTCATTGATGCTAGTGACCTCACTAAACCGTCATGTCGGCTATGAAAATGCGGCTAAAATTGCAAAAACCGCTTACAAAGAAAACAAAACTTTGAAGCAAGTCGCGGTTGAATTAGAGCTGTTAACTGAAGCGCAATTCGATGAGTGGGTTATCCCTGCAGATATGGTTCATCCTAAATAAGTTTTATCCCTATTTAGGCGTCAACCATTGACGTAATACCCATAATGTATACTCAAAAGACCTTATCATATAGATGGTAGGGTCTTTTTTTTGATGAGACAAAAAATGAATGGTTGGCAAATTTTGAGTGACAGCAACAGTATGTCAATAAAAAATGAGTAAAACGCCACATATATTGTTATGTTATAACAAAACAATATATTAAGATTACGCTGCACCAACAGCTGTCAAAAAATAATAGGTTTATCATATACCTACAGTCCAAATGTTGATAATAAACGTTATAACTCAGTGCTGTTAAAGGCCATAAACATATAATATTTAATCATTTGGATGTCAGGATGGGCTTTCCGTCTTGTTTATTGTGCCAATTATAAAAGGTGTTTTTTATGAAAAAATTAACGACAGTATTATCCTCTGCAGCTATCCTATCGGCCGCATTAAGCTCAGGCTCAGCCTTGGCCTATTCTGAACAAGTGATGGATGCCGCAACCAGCCATGATACTGCAGTTAAGGTAAGACAAGTCAACTATAGCTGCCAAAATAACGCTAAAGTGAGTGTAACTTATGGCTTTAATAAACAGAATTTACCCACTTATGCTTCAGCCTATTTAAACGGCAAAGACAGATTTTTACCGATCAATCTCGCGCGCACCGATAAGGTTGATACCGTCTTTGGTGATGAAGACAACTTTAGCATTATGAGTGGGGCATTAAGCTTAAATAATTACCACAAATCAAGCATTAACGTACAGGATGCCAGCAGCAAAATCGTCTATAAAGGCTGTCATGTCAAATCAGTAAAGAAAATTAAAGGCTAAGCCTACCGCGCCATATATACAGTCGTTGTAGAATGCGTGGTTTGACTCAAATCAAAAAGACCCTGCTATAGATTGGCAGGGTCTTTTTTTTGGACGGGTAGGCCAGCTATTTTTATAATCTAAACTAAATACACTATTTCTAAATTTGACTATTTTTGTTACTATAATCTTATCACAATGTTACTTTGAATTTATTAATGTGTCTTCAGATTAAGTAGAGGCCAAATTAGGAATAGCCCATGCAAAAAAATCTATTGAAAATGGCTGTATTAAGCACAGTATTGGCCGTTGTCGGCTGTGATAAAGTCTCGGAAAAAATTGCAGGTAAAAGTAAGATTGAGTGCTCCGACCCAGATGCGAAAAATCTGGTCATTGATTCTATGCAAAAGGCGATTAACTCTAGCGCTAAGGGATATGCGTCATCTTTTGAAAAGCCCACTTCAGGCTCTAGTATTCGAGCGGGCATTAATCAGATTAAAATGAACTTAGATCACATCAGAACCTCTCAAGATGATCCGCAGAGTACCAAAAACTTCTGTAAAGGCACCTTGACGGTGACACTACCTGCTAAGCTGATTCAAAACGCAGATATTACCCGAGAATATAATGGCGAGGTGGATGTACAAGAAGATGCCTACCAGCAGGACATTGAGCTTGATGCCAATAAGATTGACTATGAAATGGAGTACTCCGTACAACCCACAGATGATGGTGAGGTTATCTTTGTGGAGTCTCAAAATGGCAGCGATTTGGCCATGTTCTTAGCGTATGTCTTGGTAGATGCCGATCAAAAAAATCATGTGAAAGGCAAAAAAGTCGTAGAAGCCAAGCAAGAGGCTAAAAAAGTATCTGAAACACAAAGTGCGGCTGATAAAGCTGCTGCCGCCGCTGCCAGTGCCATGGCTGCCACAGCTGCAGAGCAAGCTAAAGTAAAAGCTGAGATGGATTATAAACGCAGTGAATTTAATAAACTGTGGGGCAAAGCCTCTAAAGAAGCACAAGACTCTTTAGAGTATGATCAAAAAGATTGGGTAGAGTGGCGTGATGAGGTTTGTGTGGATGAAGCTCGAAGTGCCGAGCCTGCGCGTCAAGAGATTGTACGCATGCAATGTATCACCCGTCTACTCAGTGAGCGTTATTATGAAGTCAAAGAGTACTTCGATAATTATTAAAAAAGTACTTCGATAACTATTAATTGGTAGCTAAGTCGTGACAGGTCTTGATGGGCCACACCTAATAACACCGCCAATTAGTAACACTGACAATAAAAAATGCCAGGCTTAAACTCGCCTGGCATTTTGCTATTCATATTCCAACATCAATCAACCTATTTCATTAACAACCAACGAAACTCAAAAACGTGTCGCCATTAGCGTTTGCGTCTACTCACCAGTGCAATGACCAGCACAATAAACAGGCCTATCAAGATGGCCGTTAGGCTTTTAATTTGCAGCAACTTACTCAGACCCGACTTGGTTTCGCTGATTTTTTTGCTGGCACTGTGGGCATTGCCGGTAGCCAATTGATCATCATCGGCTGTATGCTGCGCTTCATCAGCGGGCTCACTTTTATGCTGCGGCATATTGGCAGTAACGTGCATCAAATGCTGATGGATTTTTTTACCGGCTCTGCCATCGGGGGTTAAGCCATTATCGGTCTGATATTGCTGAATGGCGCGGCGGGTACCATCACCGATGATGCCATCAACTTCGCCAATATCATAACCCAATAAATTAAGCGCCTGCTGCAGCTCTCGAGACTGTTTACGGCTTAAGCCTGGATCATCAGTTGGCCAAGGCGTAGCAAAGTCCACATCGGTGTTTTGCTGCTCAATACGATCAGACAAATGAGCAATGGCTAATGCATAGTTCTCAGAAGCATTGTAGGCATAAAACGCATCGAAATTACGACCGACTAAGAAAGCGGGGCCATTTTTGCCGGCGGGTAACAACAAGCCTGCATTGCTGAGTGAATCAGGCAGCTCACTGCCATCGACCAAGGTAATGCCTAAGTTGCGCCAATGCGAAATGGGCTGTTTGTTTTTGCGATCATTGCTGGCATTGATATTGGCCGGTAAGCGCACCTCATAGCCCCAAGGTTGTCCAGACTGATAGCCACTGTTTTTTAAGAAGTTGGCGGTGGAGGCTAGGGCATCGGCTTGGCTATTGACCAAGTCTTTTCGGCCATCACCATCGAAGTCTTGTGCCAGTTGCAAGAAGGTTGAGGGCATAAATTGGGTCTGCCCAAATGCACCCGCCCAAGAGCCTTTAAAGTCATTGGGGGCAATGTCGCCTTGCTTTAAGATTTTTAGGGCGCTGACATATTCAATGCGAAAATAGCTTTGGCGGCGACCAAAGCAAGATAAGGTAGCCAAGGACTGCACCACCTCTTTTTTGCCAAGGGTAGTTCCAAAGTCAGATTCAACGCCCCACACGCCAAGCACATCGTAACGGTTGACACCGTATTGCGCTTCAATACGTGCTAAGACATCGGCATAACGCTCACTGGCCGCAATGCCATCGATAACCCGCTCTTCGTCTACCAAGCTTGCCAGATAATCCCAAGGCTCTTTTTGAAATTCAGGTTGATAATCGAGCGACTCTAACACGCTAGGGTCGCCTTGTGCTGGGCGATACTGAGCCAAAGTGTCTTTAACACTGGCAAAAGCTGAAGACTGGCTCAGATTATCTAAACACACATTAAACTGGTTGTTATCCAGAGTGGGTAACGGCTTTTGCTCAGCGTAACTGGTAGGTGCAATAAAAACTAGGCTGGCAAGCCCTAGTGTGGATAATACAGGCAACACAGCAGATAACTTAGTGGATGACATGGCAACAGGCTCAGTAGTAATAAAATCTAAACCTATATATTAGCAGATAAGCTGTGATTTGAAACAAAGAGTTTCAGCTTTGTAACGCTTATCCGTCAGCTATCTGCCAGCACTCTATCTGGCGAGATAAGGATTACCAATCCCAAGCTGCTCTAGAATCGCAATTTCAAAGCCTTCCATTTCATCTTGCTGTGCTTGCCCGAGCTCATGATCAAAGCCGAGTAGATGCAAAATCCCATGGACCAATAAATGGGTCACATGCTCTGCCACCGTTTTGTGCTGCTCAGCGGCTTGCTGCTTAACCACGTCATGACAAACGATCAGCTCACCTAAAGCCAGCTCAGGCATTTGCTCAATAATAAATGCCGGCAGCTCACTGGGATACGACAATATATTGGTCGCATAATCTTTATCACGCGCCTCTAAATTAAGCGCACGACCTTCTACTGCATCGGTGATATATACTCCAAGCTGTTTGGGCTTATGTTGCCAAATACTGGGCTCAATCTCACTAAAATAAGGCAAGACTATGTCAGATTGCGCCTGCATAAAGTCAAGCGTAGTGGTCAGCACCTTTTGTAATAGCTGCGGCGTGTAGAACTGCTCAATTATCTGCGTATCTACAAGCTCAGAGGCGCTGATATCAATTAAAGGGATGGCGGCAGAGGTCATAATAAAGCTCACAAAAAATAGGGTGTCGTAAGGCTTTTTAAAGGTATCAATCGACAGTGGTAAAACAGCTAAGTAATGCGGACAAATAAAAAAGCTGGATATCATACCCAGCTTTTTAAATGATAGCCAATTAAGATAGGCCAGTCTTAAAGGCAGTTAAGACTGAGAGCCGGATGCAAGCTCAGCATCAATTTGCTTACGCTCTTGTTCCGCGATACGTGCTTGTTTGCGCGCCTCTTTTAAGGCTTCTTGCTCTTCATCAAACTCGCCGTAAGCTTCAACAATCTTCTGTACCAGTTGATGGCGTACCACATCTTTTGAGTCAAACTTAGTGATATGAATCTCATCAATATTGCTTAAGATTTGTAGTGCTTGAGCCAGACCTGACTTATGGCCGCGCGGCAAATCTACCTGCGTCACATCACCTGTAATCACCGCACGTGAGCCAAAGCCTAAACGGGTCAAGAACATTTTCATCTGTTCAGGCGTGGTGTTTTGTGCCTCATCAAGAATAACAAATGAGTTATTTAAGGTGCGGCCACGCATGTAGGCTAAAGGCGCCACTTCAATGATTTGCTTCTCAATTAATTTGCCTACTTTTTCAAAGCCGAGCATTTCATAAAGCGCATCATACAAAGGACGCAAATAAGGGTCAATCTTCTGGGTTAAGTCGCCAGGTAAGAAGCCGAGTTTTTCGCCCGCTTCAACCGCAGGACGCACCAGTAAGATACGCTCAATCTCATTACGCTCTAACATATCAACGGCACAGGCAACCGCCAGATAGGTTTTACCCGTACCGGCAGGGCCAACGCCAAAAGACACATCTGAGGTCAAGATACGCTTAACGTATTGCTGCTGATTGCCGCCACGGGGAATAATTTTGCCTTTGCGGGTACGTAGCGCAATGCTGTCGTAGTTGGCCTCGGCATCGTACTCATAGCTTGGACGCTGATAGCTGTCGCCTTCGCTATAACCAGATTTGGTGTCAGCGTCACTCACGCTTACTGCACCTTCAAAGTTACGAGATAAGCTAGATTGAATGATTAAATGCAGCTCTTCTGGAGTGATGTCATCGGCACTTTGCGCCTCATCGGCCAGTTTATTTAAGATGTAATCGCCACGCTCTACTGCTGTTAAATCACCGGCTAAGGTAAACTTGTTTTGGCGCTGATTGATAGTAATACCCAAACGATCTTGGATGTACTTTAAATGGTTGTTGTATTCGCCTACCAAAACCTTGAGTTGAGGTGAGGTTAAAAAATCTAGGTTTACTTTGCGAGTTACAGTATCAGTCAAGTGATGATCCTTTTTTTTATGAAGTATGGTTATCAGGTTTTTGTTTTACGACTGTGTTTTGTGGTGTCAGATGGCCAGTCTTTGCCATCCGCTAAGTGTAAGTATCGCTAAGATAACGGCAAGGCGTAGAGTTAACATTAGGGTTAAGGGGCTGACATCAGCCCAAAAATAAAACAGTTGCTTATGTTTATTATGGCTGTTTCATACCGAAATTCAAGCGATAGCCACTTAGCAGTTGGTCGATTTTTGTAACCCTCACTATTTTACCCCCACTTGATAAGCATTCAGTATGCACAATCTGCTCGAGTTTAAAATTTGCATAAAATCACAACAGGTTTTGGCCGCTTAGATGCACTATATTAAAGCCACCCAAGGCGCTAACATGGTAAGATAATAGCCAAAGATAAAATGAACGAACGATGAATAATTAAAAATAAAGCGAGCGATATTATGACCGAGTTAACCTGTAAATCCTTTAGCAAACCAAGCAACTGTATTACCGACCAAAGCGTCATTATCACTGGTGGTGGCCATGTTGGCCTATCGTTTGCCTTGCTATTGGCGGATAAAGGCATTGCCAGTACACTAGTTGAGCGCAATAGCTATCCTAACATTGGCCCAGAACAAGATGCCAAAAGAACCCATTATTTAGACAGCCGCAATACCGCCTTGTCACGACGCACAGTACAGATTTATCAAGAGATTGGTCTGTGGGATGAGTTGCAAAGCCATGCTTGCCGTATCGATTCAGTGCAGGTCAGCGAACAAGGCAGTTTTGGTTATGCTCAGTTGAATAAAGAAGAAGAAAAAGTAGAGTCGTTTGGGCAGGTGATGGAAAATGCGTGGCTTGGGCGCAAATTGTTATTGGCGGTGCAGCAAAACCCTTTAATTAGCCTAGTTGATGGTGCTGTGGTGACTCAAGTTGAGCAGACTGCCACAACGGCCACAATCACTTATGATACCGAAGAGCAGCAGCAGCAAACCTTGAGTGCAGACTTGGTGGTGGCCTGTGACGGTAGAGACTCAACGGTGCGTAACTTGTTGGGTATTGGTACCCAAGAATACGACTATGGCCAATCGGCAATAGTGGGTGTGGTACAGACCGATAAGCCGCATGAGCATGTGGCCATTGAGCGCTTTAGTCCAGCAGGGCCATTGGCAGTACTGCCGTTGACCGATGCAGAGGGCGATGGTAATAATGCGCATCAGGCCGGTTACCGCCGCTCGGTGGTGTGGATCTGTAAGCGAGGCGAGGAGGCGCAGTATCTGGAGGATGAAGCGCTGTTTTTATCCACCCTGCAACAAGGCTTCGGCCAGCGTGCCGGCAAGTTTATCAAAGCGGGCAGACGCGGTGCTTATCCCTTAACCCGAGTATTGGCCGACAAGCAAGTAGAGGGCCGCGTGGTCATCATGGGCAATGCAGCGCATACCTTGCATCCTGTGGCAGGACAAGGCTTTAACCTATGTATGCGTGATGCACATGTACTGGCAAAAATGCTGGCCAATCAGGTGATGCGCGGCGAGGATATTGGTGATAACCGTATGCTACAAGACTATGAGCAGGCCCGCAAAAAGGACCAAAAACGGGTTATTCGCTTCTGTGATGCAGTGGTTCTTGGCTTTACCCATCCCAATCCTGCAATCAAGCTGGCGCGCAATGTGGCGCTTATTGCCTTTGATAAGCTGCCCAACATCAAGCCTTTGGTGGCCAACTACGCCATGGGTCTTAAGTCGTGATAAAGGGCATCATATCACCTACAATGATCTGATTAAAACTTAACACATCCCACTTTGATAACTTTAATAATACGGCGGCTTTTATGGCAACATCTGCACAAACCCTAATCATCGGCGGCGGCATCGTCGGGGCAACATTGGCTTTGAAGTTAGCGCAGCAGCAGCAAAAAGTGACTTTAATTGATGCGCGTCCTGCATTAACCGAAGCGGACTGGCAACAAAAGCTATTGCAGCGTGATGCCCGTGTCTTTGCGCTTAGTATCGCCAGTATTGAGCTGTTAAAACAGGTCGGGGCGTGGCAACTGATTGCCAAATCAGGACGCAAAGCCGATTACACCCAAATGCAAGTCTGGCAACAAGATGGGCGCGGTGAATTAAACTTCGGAGATGAGGCGGTGCCACAATTGCTGGGCAGCATGGTTGAGCCTTTTGTCATTGAGCAGGCATTATATCAGCGCATGGCCGCGGATGATGTCAGTGAGTATCTGACCTTGGTCGCCGGTCACAAGGTCACTTTGCTTGACTGGCGGGGCACTCAGCAAGGCTATGAGGTGCACTTGGACAATGGCCAGACGCTACAAGGTAAGCTGCTTATTGGTGCCGATGGCCGGGGGTCATTGGTGCGACGCGAGGCAGGTATTGAGCTAGATACCTTGGATTACCACCAGACTGCCATTTGCTGCGCCATTAAGACCCAGCAGCCGCATCGAGCCACGGCCCGTCAGTTGATGTTGCCTACGGGTACTTTGGCCTTACTGCCGCTGGCTGATGTCACTGAGGACGATAAAGCCAATCCGCAGCATTGGCAGTCTGTGGTCTGGAGCTTACCTCGCAATAAAGCGCTTGAGTTGCTGCAATTAAATGATATCGACCGTGATAGTCTACGCACCGAGCTTGCCGCTGCCAGTCAATATGCTTTAGGCGATATCGAGCGGCTAGAGTCTGTTGCCAGTTTTCCATTGACGGCTCAGCAGGCCAAACACTATGTGAAAGAAAACTTAGTGCTGGTGGGCGATGCAGCACATGGCGTTCATCCACTGGCAGGTCAGGGTCTAAATCTAGGTATGCTTGATGTGGCGGCCTTGGTTGCCACTTTATTTGAAGATTATCAGCGTAGTGGCGGTAAATGTTGGGGAGAGCTTGCCACGCTTCGTCGCTACGAGCGAACCCGTCGACCACACAACAGCGTGATGATGCACAGTTTTTCATTAATGAATTGGCTGTTCGCTGGAGACTTTGCAGCGCTGCGTCCGGTACAACAAATTCGTAGTGAGGGCATGTATCAAGTGGGCAAGATTAAACCGTTAATGCGGTTTTTTACTCAAAAGGCGAGCGGGCTATAAATGAAATCTTCATCGCTAACTGTAGCTGCTATTTTACAGATGAGGGCTTTGTGCGTGTTGGTCTCTCAGGCCGATTGCCGCCAATGATGATGACTGCCTGCAAGATATTTTGAAGATTGAAGATAAATAGCAGTGTATTACCCAAACGACGCAAACACCACCATCAATACTGGCGCCACAATGTTGATAATAAAGCCAAAGCTAATGGCTAATGGAACCACACCAAGTCCGCCTGACTGTTGAATAACCGGTAAGGTGAAATCCAGGCTGGTAGCCCCGCCAAGACCTACTGCGGCAGATGGTGTCTTACGCATAAAAAATGGGATAAATAACAACGCGAAGAACTCACGCACCAAGTCATTAAACAGCGCCACACTGCCCCAAACCGCGCCATAAGCATCGGTCATCACAATGGCCGACAGCGAGTACCAACCAAAGCCTGAAGCCAAAGCCAGGCTTTGAGGTAAAGACACCTCATCGAAGACTAACCAAAAGATAATGCCGCCCATGAGTACGGCAAGCGTAAAAATCACGCTGGTTTGCATCCCACGTTTGCTCAGCAGTACCTCTTTTAAAGTGATACCAGATGCCTTTAAGCCAATGCCCACCAATAAGATTAACAACATCAATAGGCCGGTCATGGTGTTACCTGGCGGCATAAAGCTTGCGGGCAAAAATTGCCCGATAACAAAGCCAATCAGCACACAAGATACCTGAATAAGGCTGCCTCGAATACTTACCTTGTGCTTAGTAACAGACTGCTTGCCTGGTGGCGACCAAGGCACCATTCGATCAAACACCATTAGCCCGGCCAGCCCCCCACCTATGGTCAACACAGACAGCACGGTGACATACAAGGCGATACTGGCAATTTGACTGCCAAGCCCTTCTACTTGCGCCAGCTCAATACCGATTAAGGTGAGGATAATATAGACCAAATAGCCAAGTAGACGCTCTGAGAGTTGTACCAAAGTGCGGTTTAGTGGCAATGCAAACCCAATAAACAATGGAGCAAGTATGAGGACAAGGGTAATAAGATTGTCTATATTTTGAGGTGTTTGCATGATAAAAAGGACACACAGGCTGGTTGAGAAGAAATGAAAAAGTGATTCTATCATAGCTGGGTGAGACTGGGTGGTTTGCTGATCGACAATCCTAGATTTTGCCTAAATACTCGCTCAGTGTTATTTGGTTTAGTGGTGTCAACAAAAATACCCCGCTAAATCAACGGGGCAACTTTATTAGCTTTTAGCTAGACGGCTTTTTTTAGCTAGACGGCTTTGGGAATAAAAGCTGTGCATCGGTCGGCTAACAGGGGCATTGCTTTAGGCCGCACTGAATTTTGCTCTGCTGCTTGCCCCGCTATGTTTTGAGCGTAAAGCGGGGTTAGCTGTCCAAAGCTGTCGGTGCCATTGCGTAAACATAAAGCGTTACAGTCCAGCTGCGGTGGCTGCAAGCCTTGTACTAAGCTCATGGCGGCTGTGTCGGCAAGGCTTGGGTAGTCATTGCGGTAATGACCACCTCGGCTTTCAAGGCGGGTAAGGGCACAGCCGAATAGTAAGCTTGCCAGCTGAAGTAGGCGCTGTAAGCGTCTGCTATTAAGCAGTGCCACTATATCTTGACTGTCCACACCTGCTTTACTTGGGATGGGCGCTGACAGCTGTTGTTGCCAAAAAGACAGTTGCTTTAAGGCCATATTTAGACCTGAGGCGCTGCGTCTGATGCCCATGTGCTCGCTCATTAACTGCTTAAGAGCGGTTAAACTAAGCGGCGGCTGATCGGTGTCGCTATTGGTGGTATTGAAGGCTAACGGTGCAACAGGCGCATCGCGGCTAGGCTCAATAACCAATGGCTTATAAAGAGACTGCGGCGCTTGCCAATTGTCTTTATCCAGCAAGTAACTGGGTAAATGATGGGCAATTGCACGGCCCATTACCACGCATTCAAGTAAAGAGTTACTGGCCAGACGATTGGCGCCATGTAATCCAGTATTGGCGACTTCACCGGCAGCATATAAGCCTTTGATATCGGTCTGTCCCTTCGCCGTCGACAGTACGCCGCCACAGGTATAATGAGCCGTTGGCGCTACCGGAATAGGGTCTGTGGTAATGTCGATGCCTAAGCTTAAGCAGTGGGCGTAGATATCGGGGAAGTGCTCACGAATAAACGCAGCAGGTTTATGCGAGATGTCCAAATGAACGTAGCCTAAGCCGTTATGAGCAATCTCATTAGCAATAGCACGAGCGACAATGTCACGGGGGGCTAATTCTTCGCGCTTATCATAGCGTGGCATAAAGCGCTCATGGCTAATGGGACAGCGAAGTAGGCCGCCTTCACCGCGCACGGCTTCAGAGATCAGAAAATTGCTGCTGCCTTGCGCATCATTATAAACCAGACCGGTTGGATGAAACTGGATAAACTCTAAGTTAGCCAAACGGCAGCCTGCTTCCCACGCCATCATAATACCATCGCCCATGCAGACATTGGGCGCTGTGGCTCGGGTGAATAATTGACCCAGCCCGCCGCTGGCAAGTACCACCGCTTGGCTATCAAATTGAACCAGCTTCTGGGTCTGTGTGTTCACCACGATAGCGCCTGTGCAGCGATGATTGTCAGTCAATAGGCTAAGCGCCTCATGATAGGTGTAGAGCTTGATATTAGGTGCCGCGGCGATTTGCTGTTGTAGTGCCTGCATAATGTGCTTGCCAGTGGCATCATCAGCATGTGCCACACGTCGACAGCCATGACCGCCTTCTTGAGTCAGATGTAGGTCAGCGAGCGTAGGTGTGGGCTTTAAGTCAGCATCTGACTGAGGGTGCTTGGTGGTAAAAGGTACCTTATGTTTGAGCAGCCAATCAATGGCGTTGGCACCTTGGGCGAGGATTTGGGTGGTGGCCGCCGCATCACACAAGCCATCGCCGGCGATTAACGTGTCGCTGACATGATCGGCGACGCTGTCCTCGCTATCAATCACTGCGGCAATACCGCCTTGAGCGTAGTGGCTTGAGCAGGCCTGAAGATCTTGCTTGGCAAGCACAGCGATGCTGAGGTGTTTTGGCAACGAAAGCGCTGCCGAAAGCCCTGCCAACCCCGCGCCGATAATCAACACATCACAGTTTTGATGAGGGGCAGCACTGGCCATCTGTGCTAATGCGGTATCCACTGAATAAGTTGGCATAGGGTGCTCTCTGGTTAAAAGGTGTTATGGGGACTACATCTAGCCTGCCAGCAGCAGCTTAATATAGCGAAAACTTAAGCTGGGCCAACGTTTGCAAATAACGCACGGTCTTCAATAATATCGCCACTGGTGGCCACACGACGTTTTTGCTCAGCGGCGAAATCCAACATACGCTGTAGTGGCTTTAAAGCCGCCTGTGCCAATTCGGGCGCTAATTTAATCTCGCCACTGCCAGTCTGTAGACAGTTTTCGATACCCTTTAGACCATTCATGGCCATCCAAGGGCAAAACGCACAGCTCTTACAAGTTGCGCTTTCACCAGCAGTAGGGGCTGCCAAAAACAGCTTATCTGGTGAGTGCTTTTGCATCTCATGTAAGATGCCAAGGTCAGTGCCCACGATAAAGGTTTGGTTATCCATCTCTTTGGTGGCGTTTAATAGCTTGCTGGTTGAGCCCACCACATCGGCCAAAGCCACCACGCTATCAGGAGACTCAGGATGAACCAGCACCACAGCCTCAGGGTATTGTGCTTTTAATTGCTCAAGTTCACGTGCTTTAAATTCGTTATGTACAATACACGAGCCTTGCCACAGCAGCATGTCAGCACCGGTCTGTTTTTGAATGTATTTACCCAAATGACGGTCTGGTCCCCAGATTATTTTTTGACCCTGCTCATGCAGATGAGTCACAATTTCAAGACCTACAGATGAGGTCACCACCCAATCTGCACGTGCTTTGACTTCTGCGCTGGTGTTGGCATAGACCACCACAGTGCGGTCGGGATGCTGATCACAAAATGCACTAAACTCGTCTATAGGGCAGCCCAAATCCAGCGAACACTCAGCTTCAAGATCTGCCATAAGTACGGTTTTTTCCATACTCAGAATTTTGGCAGACTCCCCCATAAACCTTACGCCGGCCACCACCAAGGTTTGCGCCTCATGTTCTTTACCAAAACGCGCCATCTCTAAGGAGTCTCCCACACAGCCGCCAGTCTCTAAGGCTAAGTCCTGAATGTAGGGGTCGACATAATAATGCGCCACCAGTACCGCATTGTGCTGTTTTAGCAGGCGCTTAATGTTTTCTACCACTTGCAGGCGCTCAGTACGAGACAGCTCAGCGGGTATCTTAGCTTTGGCATAGTCGATATTAATGCTTTGAATGGCAGAAGACTGGTTGCTTTGGGCCAAAGTTGGCGCGTCATAAGCAAAAATCTCAGTCTTCTCAGCGGGCGTGTACGAGCTGGCTTGTGAGGTAGTCATAAAAAATCCCTGTCGTTGTGTGCTCTAAAGGCGGCACTTAATTAATCAAAACTTGAGAGCCAAAACTTGATAAGCAAATAATAAAGCGATGGCTATAATTATGCTCATTTTGAGTATAAATACAAGAATTTTTTTATAATTGCTTTTAAAGCCTTTTTAGTCATTATTTAAGTCACTGGGCTTAAATGTCCCTTTAGATAAGCCGCATGCTGTTGATTTTGAGAAATAAAAATGCTCTGTTAGTCTCTAAACGAGGGGATAACTTGGTTGTCCGGCAGGATGATTTTAAGCGCCGCCTTAGTGCATAAAACCAACAAAATACAGGTGCTCAACAGCTTGATACATAATGTCAAGCCGTGTAATTATCACCATTAACGGCTATACTAAAGTGACTACATAGCGAATCATTGCACCATTTGTCCAGACAACTACAAATAGCTGTTACCAAGACTAAAACTGGAAAAATAGAGCGTATGTTTGCTGCTCTAAGATGTTTTTGTGTCTGCACTACGATTTTTTGATATGTTCATTCACCCTTTTAATAAGTATTGATATTTTTATGAGTTTGTCTTTTTCTCACGCGCATAGCCAAGGCAGTGGAACCACAGAGGTGGTTGCGGTGTTGATTGCTATTACCAATAACAGTGCCCGTGTACTTACGGTGGATGGCGGTAAGCTGCTTCCTAATGGTCCATTGATGCCTTTGCACCGATCATTACAGGCCGGCGTGCGTCAATGGGTGGAGGAGCAAACCCGCCAACCTCTAGGCTATATTGAGCAGCTTTATACTTTTGTTGATACCAATCGCCGCAATAAACAGGGGCATGCTCTGGTGTATGTAAGCTATATGGGGCTGGTGCAAGAGGTGGCGGCACAAAGCCCAAATTCTGATCCTCCTCACTTAGAAGCTCGCTCACAAAGTGGCGCTAAGTGGCGAGACTGGTATGACTATTTCCCTTGGGAAAATCATTTGGATAAAAAGGTACAAAAACACACTCAGCTGATTACCCAGAAGCTGAAGCAGTGGGCAGATTTGGCCGATACAAATGATGAGCGTATCAAGCGCTTGCAACGCATTTATCTGTGTTGGGGCGGTGATTGGGAGCTAGATGACTCAGAGTTTGAAGCAGTAATCGCCAGTGATAGCAGCCACAGTAGCAGTGTCAAAGAGATGTTTAGTAAGTGGATTGCTGAGCATGCCCTGCTGCGTTACGAGATGCTGTATGAAGCTGGATTATTGCCTGAGTCGCCATATTATAATGCCGCAAAACTGCCTGATGACTGGCAACAAGCCACAGGAGAGCCGATGTATTATGACCATCGCCGCGTGATAGCCACGGCCATATCTCGCCTGCGTGCTAAGATTGAATATCGCCCGCTCATCTTTGGCTTGATGCCAGAGGAGTTTACCTTATTGCAATTACAACAAAGCGTTGAAGCGTTATCTGGTGTGGCTCTACACAAACAAAACTTTAGACGTCTGCTTGAGAGCCAAAACCTACTAGAGCCGACAGGTAACAGTAGTCAAACCGGTCGCGGGCGTCCTGCTAAGCTGTATCGTTTTCGCTTCGATGTTGAATTACAAAGCTTGCTGATGGACAGTAAACTGCCCAAAAGTGCCATCCGATCTTAATTAGTGATTGCTAATGTCAAATTTCTCCGCTATATTTATGCTCATAATGAGCATTATTAGCCTAGGTTTTATGTCGTTTTTTAGCTTTATTTAGCGACTAAAATCAGCTGTCATTGATTTAACTTTATCACCGGTCGCCGTAAACCTACCCATTTTATATCGCTTTTTAAATAAGGACGCTTTATGTCAATATCTGCCGCCCATGAGCCCGCCACTGTAGTAGAGCCACCATTGAATGATGTGTTACTGCTACCCTTAATTCAGGCCGCACTACTAGAGGATTTGGGCCGCCGTGGTGATGTGACCTCGCAGGCGACCATTCCGGCAGATAAGCAAGCAACTTTGACCTTAACTGTGCGCGATGATGGCGTGGTGTGTGGGCTTGATTTGGCCAGATTGGCTTTTGCGCAAGTAGATCCAGATATCGAATTTAAAGCGCATACTCAAGATGGTGCAGCGGTGAGTAAGGGTGAGGTGCTGGCGACCATTAGTGGTAATGCTCGCAATTTGTTGACCGCCGAGCGCACCGCACTGAATTTTATGACGCATCTTAGTGGCATTGCGACAGCCACACGTAAGGTGGTAGATTTGGTGGCTGACTATCCGGCTCAAATTACGTGTACCCGTAAGACCATCCCAGGTCTGCGCACTGTTCAAAAATACGCGGTACGCTGTGGCGGCGGGCGCAATCACCGTCTGGGCCTCGATGACGCCATCTTAATCAAAGACAATCATATTGCTATTGCCGGTAACATTGCCAAGGCCTTACAGCAAGCCCAGCAATTGGCCGGTCATCTTATTCCCATTGAGATTGAGGTTGATACCCTAGAGCAGCTGCAACAAGCAATAGAGGCAGGCGCTGAGCTGGTATTATTAGATAATATGGCTCCAGAGACGTTACGTAAAGCAGTGGCCTTGTGCAAAAATCATCCCAGCGGACGTATTAAGACCGAGGCATCAGGGGGGATTACCCCAGATAGTGTCGTCGCAGTTGCCCAAACGGGTGTTGACTTTATAGCCATGGGCTATTTGACCCACAGTACCACAGCCTTAGATATCGGTATGGATTTTACCGCTTAATCCTCTACAGATACGCCAAATATTGTGTAAGTCATTGTATAAATTTGATTTATAGCAAAATAGGGTAAAAACAGTGCTTGCTATCAACGTGAAGAAAGTCAGTATTCTTGTCGATGCCTTGTAATAATATGATACACAGCTAATACACAAAGCCATTATTGCTCTATAATAAAGGGTATTTGCACGGCTTGGCATGTGCTAAAATCGCTCCTTTTTTGCAAACTGAGGCGCCCGTATGGACACCGAAATTGTCAAAATAATTTTGGCATTTGTGGTACTAATTAACCCCTTTAGTGCCTTAACGCTATTTTTAGATTCGACTCGTGGCTATAGCATGACTGATAAGCGCCGCTTTGCGCGTATCAGTAGTTTGACGGTGTTTATTACCATTGCTTTTTTTACTGTCGCTGGTGAGACCTTACTTAAAGTGCTGGGCATCTCAGTGGGCTCGTTCCAGATTGCTGGTGGGGTATTGGTATTTTTGATTGCCATTAACATGATGAATGGCGAGGGTAATCCGGTAAAGCCCAATCAAGAAAACGTGGAAGTTGATGACAGCTTTGAGAGCATAGGCAGTACCGCCGCTGCCGTTGTGCCTTTGGCCATTCCGATGATGGTGGGACCAGGCGGGATTTCTACCGTTATTATTTACTCAGCACAAGTGACAGGTTGGCAGCAGAAGTTAGCCATCATTATTGCCGGTTTGCTCATTTCTATATTTTGTTATTTGGCTTTAATGGCCGCCGGTCAGCTAAGCCGGTTCTTAGGTGACACCGGTCTTAATATTATTAGCCGTATCATGGGTATGCTGCTTGCAGCGGTGGCCATCGAAATCTTGGTCAATGGTATTAAGACTGTTTTTCCTGGTCTGATCTAAAGGCCGATAGAGATAAGCTTTACGCTTAGCTATTGGTTGCTCATTTATGGTGTTATACCAAAAAGCCCCTGTTTAATTGAACTAAACCGTCCAAGATTTGGGGGTCAGTTCATCAGCAGGGGCTTTTTTATCAGGCTTAGTCTAACTGGAAAATTGCTAAAATATCGCTCTAATTTGGCGCAGATTTAGATTAACTGTTGTATAGATGCCAAGATAAATAAAGCATTAATACGCCCACTAAAGCATCTAAAATATTCCAAGATTTAGGCTTGGCAAACAGTGGGCCGAGTAGGCGCGCGCCATACCCTAAGCTGAAGAAAAATACAAAAGAAGCACTCACCGCACCGGTGGCAAATAGTAGCTTACTATTGGCACCGGTAGACACCATACCGACCAGCACCAAGGTATCTAAATACACGTGTGGATTAAGCCAGGTAAACCCAAAACACAGCATAAGCGATCTATTTAAGCTGCTTTCGGCGGCAGCATTACTGTCTAGGGCATGCGACTTGGTAAAGCCTGCATATAAGCTTTGCAGACCATATACTAATAAAAATAAAGCCCCAGCAAGCTTCGCAATATTCACAATATTGGGATGTTGTGCCGTCATGGCGCCAAATCCTGCAACCCCTGCCGAGATGAGAAGCGCATCTGATAGGGCACAAAACAGGCATACGGCAAACACGTGCTGCTTTTTTAGACCTTGCTTTAAGATAAAGGCATTTTGGGAGCCAATGGCGAAGATGAGTGATAAGCCGAGCGCAAAGCCTGATACATAATCCATCTGGTTATCTCATGGTAAATTATTAAAATAGAGCCATAGCTTACAATATGAGTGATTTACACCCATCAACAGCAGCGGCTTTGCCATCTGTCTTGTTTTATAAGTTTTGGGTGCAATTATAGTCGGGTGTCAGTCGAGATGATATGACCAAATGAGCCTATAGAGCTTGGGTGAGGGCACTCATTGGTCAAATGATAAACATACACGAAGGGATGAGGTTATGACGCAAGCCACTGCAATGTTTGTGATGTTCATTTTATATGGCGTGCTGCCTGCAGCCGGTATTTACTTGGGCTATCGGGGCGTAAAAAAACTTACTCAGCCCAAGATGCTTGAGTATAAAGCCATGCCGCAACTGGGCAGCATTCCCGAAAAAAGCATGCCGCAAGAGGTCGCACAAAAGCTGGCGATCATTAATGAAAAAGGTGAAAAGCTAAAGCGGCTATATGGCGATACTAACAATGATGGCGTTATTGATGACAAAGATGCAGTCAATGAGACCTATGTGATGATAAAAAACGTCATGGATATCCATATTCCTGAAGCGGTGGCCGATTATCGACGCTTGCACGACTTAGATAGTAACGTCAACAAAACCGTGGTTATCTCTGCTGAAAAAAGCGGTGACGCCTTAAGCCGTGCTGATACCACTAAGATTAAAAACTCAAACATGACGGGCAGACAAGCTTTATTGGAAGTATTAAATACAGTGGATACACAGTTTGATGGGTTGCTTGATGCCGCTTATCATCAAGATGGTCAAAAGCTGTTGGCAACCAATCGCTATTTGCAGCAGCGTTTTGAGAAATAAAAGCTTTGAGAAATAAGATGAGATGTGTACTTATCGTCGCTAAGCTCAAACTTTATAATCCATAGGTGACAAAAAAATGAGTGTGGTTATCGGTGCAGGTGTACTTACCTTAGTGGCAGCCGGCTATGTGGGCCGTAAGGGCTGGCTCGCCTTCCATCGTGCAGTGGGTATTACACCAGGCAAAATGAAATATATAGAGCCCTCACAGCAGCAGCCTAAAATGCGCCAATTGTCTTGGTCGGCTGAGCGGATGCAAGACTTACCACCCAGTGTATTGCAGCAATTACAGCGCATAGACACCAAGGCACAGCTGTTACAGCAGTGGCGAGATGAGCTGACACAGTCGGGGCAAACACCCGCTGTGAGCGAAGAAGAATTCTTAGTTAATAAGCTGCTAAAAGAGCGGTTGCCTGAGCTGTTGACCAATTACCAACGCCTTGCCCGTCATGATGCCGTGTTACAACAAACACAACCTGACTCACCTACTCAGTCGCACGGTGAGGGCAGTGCGTTAAATCTAGTGTTTGAGCTATTGATAACGATTGAAGCTAAGTTAGACGCGCTACTAACCCGTTATCAGCATAATACCTTGCAGGACATGCAGGTGATGCAGCGCTATTTGCAGCAGCGTCAGTGATGCCTCTACAAGCCCCTTTTGAGTTAAATATGAACGTCAGTTAAATATGGATATCAGTTAAATAGGGAGCATACCACCCGAAGCTGACAAAAATACCCCATAAGTTGTGTCCAACTTATGGGGTTCAGTTCATCTACTAAGGGCTTTTTATATAAATGCGCTATAAATAAGTCGTATTTAACGCTTAGAGCCTCTATTACCAGTATCTCTACCACGAGTGGCACTGGTATTTTTGCCAGTTGAGGTGCTGGCACGACCGCTGCGAGAGCTGGTACGAATGGTGCGGGCTTTCATCGGTTTTTTCTGGAAGCGCTCTTTTTTCTCTTTGGCTTTACCATGCACACCCATGTCCTCACGAGGACGTATGCCGACCAGATCAATCAGACGGTGAATGTCTTTTCTATCAAGCTCGATAAAGCGGCCGGTACGTAGCTCCTTGGGTAGATCCACTGAGCCATAGCTGGTACGCAGTAGACGGCTTACTTTTAGGCCTTGTGATTCAATCAGACGGCGTACTTCACGGTTACGGCCCTCTTTTAGCTTCACGTGATACCATTTGTTTACGCCTTCACCGCCGCCTTGTTTGATGTCTTCAAACTTAGCAAGGCCATCCTCAAGCATAACGCCATCGGTTAAATTGCGCATCATTTCAGGGGTCAGCTCGCCTAAGATACGTACCGCATATTCACGTACAATCTCGTTTGATGGGTGCATTAAACGGTGCGCCAATTCGCCATCGTTGGTGAATAATAATAAGCCCGTAGAGTTAATGTCTAGACGACCCACCATAATCCAGCGATCATGAGTCAGCTTAGGCAGACGCTCAAATACCGTGGTACGACCTTCTGGATCATTGGCAGAGCAGATTTCACCTTCTGGCTTGTAATAGGCCAAAACGCGGCGGCGTTTTTCACGCTCAGATTTGTATTTAATTAGGCGGCCATCAACACGGATTTCATCGCCTTGTTCGACACGATCACCGATGCTGGCAGGTTTTTGGTTAATAGAAACACGGCCTGCTTTAATGACCTCTTCCATTTGGCGACGTGAGCCTAGGCCCATACGAGCCAATGCTTTTTGTAGCTTTTCGGTGCCGGCTGTGCTGGCAGAAGTGGTAGGCGCTGCGAACTGATAATCGCCATTGTGGTCAATGGTAACATCGCTTTGTAGTGTATCGGGAGCTTGGGTTTCGGGGTTTTGATTTGACTGAGGCATGGTATGCATCCTGGAATCGGTGGGTGACTACATTTCACAATGTAGGTTATTCAGTTTTTAGAATTAACGCAGCTATTGTACGTGATATTGTGGCTATTGTGGATATTTTCTCACCACCCTTGAGTAATCTGGCCACTTTATAAGTGTTATGAGGGGTTACCAGCTGCATTTTTTATTGTCCACGCAAGAAAAAGCATTAGCGGCTGTGCTTTTCAATCCAGTTAAGTACTGTGGGCCAAACTTCGGCGGCAGCATTACGGCTTAAAAATATACGGGTATGGTTATAATTCTCTAAATCGCCACTGGCAATACCAAACTCCCGAAAGTGATTGTTAGCATTGTTAAAGGCTTGTAAAAACTTTAAGCACCCTTGTGGTGGTGCAACAGAGTCACCTGCTGCACAAATAGCATAAGTGGGCGTAGTGATATAGGGCATCACAGTACGGTAATCGAAGGGTTGCTGCGGGATAACAGCGGTATGACGACGTTGAAAACCCTGGCCTGAGCGTTTATCAATCAGTCGATGCATTCGCTGATTAAAGGCCTGTTTTAACTGATGTCTTATCGGGGTAGGCGAGTAGCTACTAAAGTTTTGGTTTAAGTTCCAGTCCATCCACTGTGACAGTAGATAGTAACTTTCATTCATGGTGCCAAGCTTTAGGCGTTTGCCTCTTACAATCCCCATTTGACGGGTGGCAGCTTTACTTAGCAGTAATTTGGCGTAGCTGACTGGGGTGGTCGCTGCAGCAAAAGCTTGGCAGGCAAATAAAGTGATACTAGATATTTTATCGACATACTCAGTATGGCGGGTCAGAAGCATGGTTAGGCAAATACCACCACCACTGTGGGTGATACAGTGTAAATTATCGAGGTTTAGCTCGTTAACTAAGTAATCAAGAGTGGCCCTCACATCATAAAAAGCGATATCTTCTAAATGATAGGGCGTTTTGGGCTGGCTGCTACTGCCATGACCACGCCATTCCATAATAAAACAGGGATAACCTAAAGACGCAAAATAACTGGCAATACCGAGGCAGACCCCTTTGTCCGAAAAAGCGCCATGAAGCAACAATAGATTTTGTCTTTTATGATTGCCTATGGACGGATTTAGGGGGTTTTTAATGGCCTCATTATCTGTAATTTTCCAAACAGCAATTTGCTGATGGTCTGCTGTGGTCACAAGATTAAGCGTTTGATGTATCATCGTTGATCACTTTATATCCTTATAAGCTATGCAAAATAAGCTATGCAAATATGACTGCCTGTCTATTTTTACATCATAGTCTGTTTTTACATCATAGATAGTTATCAATGAGATGCCTACCGCTTGGCTTGAATGCCCTAGTCACTTTGCAAATTTAAATCAGGAAGTGGCGGCAACTGCTCCAAGCTCTCAAGCCCAAAGGCATCCAAAAACTGTGGCGTGGTATGCAAAAGGGCAGGGCGCCCTAGAGTCTCTCGATAGCCTTTTTCAATAATCCAGCCTTTATCAAACAGCTGCCTTAATATATTGCTAGATACGGTGACACCTCGCACCTGCTCAATATCACCTCGGGTCACAGGCTGTTTATAAGCAATCACGCTTAAAGTCTCAAGCAATGCCTGACTTAAGCTCTCTAATCGCTGCGGGAAGACGTGTTGAATTAATGCACTATATTCACTGCGAATCTGTAGCCGATAGCCGCTGGCAGATTCACTTAAGCTGAGTACACCTGTGGTCAGTCTTTGCTGTAAGACTAACAGAGCAGTCTCAAGCTCCGGCTTTGATAAAGACAGATGTTTTCTAAGTTGGCTGTCGGTCAGAGGTGATTCAGAGGCATGTAGCAACACTTCAATACGGCGGCTTAGCTGATCATAACGGTGAAAATTGTTAAGGTCAGTTTGCGCTGTATCGCTCATGTCAGCCTGTGCCGATTGACCTGTTGCTGCCACATCATTGTCCTTATGGGGGTCTGAAACTGTGGTAACTGTAAGGGGCGAGTTAAAAGGCGTATTGGGCATAATCAGTAAGGCTTTTAAAAATTAAAGGGGGGTCACACAGACGAGGAGGGTTGGCATCATAGTCAATAAAGAATTAAGCGACCCAGCGCAGCTTTAAACTTGATAGGCTATAAGTCGGCTTATGCTCAGCCGGTACTGCGCCATCTATAACGGCATCTTGTGCGGTATTGGCAATGTTATGGGTGGCGAGTGGTTTTATGGCCACAGACGCAGTTGTTAACGCGCTGTCTGTCTCAATCACATCAATAATCTGACGCTTCATTAGCTCAAGCACAGCCACGAAGCTGACCACCACCCCAAGACGTCCCTGACTCTGATCAAGAAGCTCAATAAAGGCGCCTTCACCACGTTCACTTAACTGGCGACTGATGCTGGCAATACGATCTGATAAGGGAATAGGATCAACTTTGATACTGTGCATCTGATAGTCAGGTTTAAGCTGCATTTTTAATAAGCTCTCCACCAGTATTTCAGCAGGGTAGCTTGGTAGCTGGGCAGCCATAACCTCAGGGTCTGGCAGGCTAGCCATTGCCAAAAATACATCACGCTCTAGACGTATCAGATTGTCCAAACGACGAGCAGCCTCCTTAATTTGAGCATAGTCCTCCAGACGAGATATTAATTCAGCTTTCGGGTCGCGCTCATCTTCTAACTTCTCAGGCGCCGGTAGCAATAGCTCGGTCTTAATGGCAATCAAAGTCGAAGCCATCAGCAGATAATCACCAGCCAGCTCAAAATGATCAGCATCAAGCTCATCGATATATGCCAAATACTGCTCAGTAATTGGCAAAATAGCGGTGTCTGTGATGTCAAAATTGTTCTTTTTGACCAGATATAATAAAAAGTCGAGTGGGCCTTCAAACTGATCAAGCCAAATGGCAAAAGCTTGAGGTGGTATGTACAAGTCTTCTGGCAATGACTGTACAGGCGTGGTATAGATTCTAATACCAGCGCCTGAGTCTAAATTTGGCTCAGAATAGGCCTGCGTGTCTGAGCGGCTATCATTTACAGTTGTCAAAAAATGCCAACCTTATTTAAGCTTAGCTAACGGCTTAATACCGATAGCACGGCGTGTTTTATCCAACTGTTTGCGGCTGTGACGGCGGGCTTTTTCGGCCCCCATGAGCAAGATTTCCTCTAGCTCTTTAGGGTTGGCCATCAGCTCAAAATAACGCTCGCGGAAAGGGGCGATTTCACTATTAATTTTTTCAAATAAAATCTGCTTAGCATCGCCCCAAGCAATCCCCGCCTCAAACTGAGCACGTAAATCTGCAATCTCTTCTGTGCTACCAAAGGCTTTATAGATCTCAAAGATTACCGAGTCATCAGGATTTTTTGGCTCTTCAGGGGCTTGTGAATTGGTCACAATTTGCATGATGGCCTTACGCATCTGCTTCTCGGGGTCTACTTGTGGGTTATATTCACCAAATAAAGGAATGGTATTGCCGTAGCTTTTGCTCATCTTGCGACCATCAAGACCGGTGAGTAGCGCCACATTTTCATCTACCACCGCAGAGGGTAGAGTAAATAATGACTTGTATTTGTGGTTGAACGTACCGGCGATATCGCGCGCCATTTCAATGTGCTGGATTTGGTCACGGCCGACAGGCACATGGGTGGCATTAAACATTAAGATGTCGGCGGCCATTAATACAGGATACCCAAACAGACCCATGGTGATACCTTGGTCGGGATCCACGTCACTTTTTTCATTATTAATGTCGACCGCCGCTTTATAAGCATGGGCTCGGTTCATCAGTCCTTTGGGGCATGAACAGTTTAAAATCCACGCAAGCTCTGGAATCTCAGGCACATCAGATTGACGATAAAACACTACCTTTTCAGGGTCAAGACCACACGCAAGCCAAGTGGCGGCAATGGCTTTGGTTGATTCGTGAATTTGTTTTGGGTCATAGCATTTGATAATGCCATGGTAGTCGGCCAAAAAGAAAAAAGACTGATCTTCTTCATTTAGGCTGTTTTGCGCAGATTGAATCGCAGGACGAATAGCGCCCACATAGTTACCTAAGTGTGGGATACCGGTTGTGGTAACACCAGTTAAGATACGTTTTGGCTGAGTGTCTTCGGCTTTTTGAGTGTGCTCTGAAGTATTTTGTTCTACAGTCATAAGGGGTCTACTTTTACAAAGAGAAGTGGTTTGGCTGGCTTTAGATATAAGAAGCTATTTTAAGTAAATGCAGTATAACAAATTCTGATTTATTTGCTTAGCCTATTGGCCTTAGGCATTAGCATAAAAGGACAGCGAAACAAACGACAATAGCAGATTTACGCAAGTTTTTTGTCTTAGCTTGCCGTCTTAATGACTGCGTTAATAGCGTGACTATCAAGGGGCTGTATCTGCTTGATAACTTAAGCTTTATTTTATTTAATATAAACTAATTTTTTATTAAGTATTTGATTTTATCGTGTTAATTATTTTTATTTAATTGAAGCAAGGTATTAAAGTAAGGTATTAAAAAATAATTTAATATGGGCAATACTTTGTAGAAAAAATGAACTCATTGGTTTACATTCCGCTATATTAAGACTTGCATTAGTGCTTTATAGTCAGGTCTCAACTTAACCCAGTAAAATGGATTTACTACACAATATAAGGATATAACGTGTATGGGAATGTTCGACTATAAAAACTACTCAAGTGAAGAGGCCGCCAAATTAGTAGACGATGCCAGTCGTCTCTCAGCCTATACCAATGCAGTCAGCTTTTTTGGCTTTATCCCAGGCGCTGATGCGCTAAATGTTGTTGGTAAACTGACCGGTGATTTGTTCCCCAATGAGACTAAAGTAGGTATTCCTGATGGTTGGGCGCAGCTTACGCCTAGCGACTTAGGTGTCAGTGATTCTTTAGTAGATAAGGAAGGCTACTTTCAAATAGATAGCCTGTTCAGTGGCAAGACTGTGGGTGGCCCGCAAGCGCTTATCTTCGGCCAATATGACAATGCCGGCAAACTGATAGGCATTAACCTCAACATTTCGGGCACCAATAATCTCATCGATGTCTTAGACTATCTGGATTTTAATAGCCGTAAAGGCATCGCTTTATTAGAGCCTATTTTAACTGTCGTTAAAGACTTTGCTGTTGCCAATGGTTTAGACGGTAGCGATGTCCTTATTAGTGGATATAGTGCAGGCGCTGCTGTAACCAATATGATCGCCGCTGAGCGTGAAAATTTGGCAGATGGTTTTTTTGAAGATGCTGACTATATGGCCTTTGCCGTACCTACCATTTATGAAAACTCCGACGTTATTTTAAACTTTGGTTATGAGAACGATGTGGTACATCGTATTACTGGCAGCGAGTCTAGTATTATTGATGCTATCAAGGCAGCAGATTTTGGATTGGTCAACCCAGATAAAGATTTTGACGGCTCAACTGATAACGTGGTGTTATTCAATGATGTATATGCATCTCCTATTTGGGATGTGAGCTTATTTTCACTATTAAATATCCCTACTGGCTGGTATGCGCACATTAATGGTGTTACCACAGATGCCATCAGCCGCATTAGCAACTCTACTTTCTATGAATATACCAAGCAAGACAGCACCGTTATAGTGGCAGATTTAACCGCCGTAAGCCGAGCGACAACATGGGTGCAAGATGACAAGTCGCACACCTCAAGCCATTATGGCAGCGCCGCCTTTATTGTGGGTAGCGAACACAATGATTTAATCGCTGGTGGCAAAAACTTTGATTATATCGACGCAGGTTTGGGTGATGATATTATCAAAGCAGGTACAGGCGTTGATCATGTTGATGGCAATGAGGGTCATGACCAAATACGCATTGAAGGTAGAAGTGGCGACTGGGATGTCTTTAAGATGGCCGATGACACCTTATTTTTCTTAGATAAAAAAGGCACCAATTTGGTTGAGGCCAATAATGTTGAATCAGTCAGCTTCAATGGTGAATTGGCAAGCCACCTAAACAACTATGATATTGGTAGCACAGGTCTGATTGAGAACCGTCCAGTAATTAAATGGTTCAGCGAAGGCAAAGAGTATGGCGTCCACACCGAAGGCAGTGATGCGGATGATAATTTAAGTGGTAATATCGTTTTCGGTCGTGATGGTGATGATACCATTCAAGGTACCAAAGGTAATAACACCTTACATGGTGGTGAAGGCAATGATGTGCTGTATGGTCTTGGTGGTAATGACAAGCTGTATGGTGCAGAAGGTGATGACCGCTTAGATGGGGGTGCGGGCAATGATTGGTTGATTGGTGGTATCGGCAATGACACCTTTGTTGTTAATAATAACGCAGGCTCAGATACTATCCTTGACTTTAATAACGACATTGGCTATCACGATATTATTGAATTCTCCTCATCGTTATTTAATGATTTAACCAGTCTGGCCAGTCACACCATTCAGTCTAAGGCTGATGTTTTAGTGGCCTTAAATGCTAATGACTACTTAACCGTATTAAATTCAACGGTTGACGATGTGTTGGCCAGTGCGGTTATTATTTAATCAATAGCTTCTTGACCAAAAAAGACGCCTCTTTCAAAGGGGCGTCTTTTTACTTAGGTGTCTGACTGAATGAATCGGTGTCAATCAAGGATAGTAGTCACTGCGGCCATTAGGCGTGTTTTTATAACGCTTGTGAAACCACATCCACTGGGTGGGGTCAATACGAATAAGACTCTCTAATACCTCATTGATACGAGTAGCATCAGCGACTTCATCAGCTGAGGGATAGCCGTCTATTATCGGTGTAATAGTAAGGTGGTAATGCGGACGCTTACCTTTTGGCATATTATCTGGCGTCTGACGGTAAGTATGTAAAGCCATGACGACTGGGGGAGTAGACTTCTTGCCCAGTTTTGCCAGTCGTCTAGGCGCAGTAACGGTGGCAGCAGGTACGCCAAAAAAGGGTGCCATAACCCCATGCTTTAAGCCGTAATCTTGATCAGGGGAGTACCAGATAATTTTACCAAGCTTAATACGGTTTACCAGTTTGCGCATATCGCTGTGATCAATCTGCTCATCAAAAATATTGCGGCGACCATTATAAATGAACCAGTCAAGCAGTGGATTGTTTTGTGGACGATACACACAGTCAGTGGCAGCAAACTGCGTAAACAAACGGCCACCCAAATCCAACATGGTATAGTGAGCGCCTAATAACAACACCGCTCTACCTTGCTGCTGAGCTTGCACTAAGTGCTGAAGCCCTGAAATAGAAAAGGTACGCATAAACACATTCGGGCGCAGCCAAGCACACAAGGTTTCGAAGATACCAATGCCTTGATTGACGAAGACCTGCTTTGCCATACGTTCACGCTCAGCCTCCATTTTTTCAGGAAAGGCCAATCTTAAGTTCACCAAGGTATCCCTACGTCGACCTTGTAGCAGATGATAGAGGATGATACCCAGCTTACGACCTATCCAAAATTGATAGCGTAGAGGCAGATACATCAGCAACAAAAATAAAGCCAGCATGAGCCAGATCAGCCAGTACTGAGGCAATAAAAATTGCCACTTAAAAGGCTTCTTATCTGCTATATGTGCCTGCTTATGGTTATCCGTAATGCTTGGCATCCCAGCAGGAATAGGCAGCGCCTTTGATCCTGCTGCCTTGTCACTGGTATGGTTAACCGAGCTGTTAACAGATTGAGCCACAGAGCTCTCAGCAGGCGAGGCGTGCGCGCTTTGTTTGGGGTCAAACTGCTGCACAGAAGTAACAACAGGAATCTTATTAGATTCCTGTTTTTTTGGATTGGGAGTGGGGGTATTGGAATCAGTCATATTAACTCATTAAGGACTTGCTTTGCGGACAATGAGCTTGCGGCAGTTAGCTGTCTAGCTCATCCCAGCGCTCTAATTTGGCCATGAGCGCTTCATCGATCTCTGACAGTCTTTCACTGGCAGCAGTAGCAGCTTCTAAGTCCGTGGTAAACCACGAGCCGTCGGCCAATTTTTGTTGCAGCTGATTTTGCTCTTTTTCAAGCTCAGCAATTTGCTTGGGTAAGGCGTCAAGTTCACGCTGCTCATTATAGCTAAGCTTACGTTTGGGGGCTGTTGTCGCTTTGTCATCAGTATTATTAGATGTAGGCTGTGCCGCTTTAACAGGTTTTTTTTCGGCCTCGACTTTAGCGCTCGGGTTTTTGCTGGCAAAGCTGTCTTCGCGCTGTTTTTGAACCAAGTAATCTTGATAGCCGCCGACGTATTCTTTAACGATGCCTTTGCCTGCTTCGTCCTTATCAAAGACCCAAGTAGAGGTCACCACGTTATCCATAAAAGCACGGTCATGGCTGATAAGAAGGATAGTGCCATTGAAGCTGGCAACCGATTCTTCTAATAACTCAAGGGTGGCCATATCCAAGTCGTTGGTCGGCTCGTCAAGCACCAGAATGTTGGCAGGCTTTAACAGCTGCTTGGCCAGAAGCACGCGGTTACGCTCACCACCCGACAAGGCTTTTACGGGGGTACGTGCCCGCTCTGGTGCAAATAAGAAATCTTGTAAGTAGCTCATAATATGGGTTTTTTTGCCACCGACTTCAATGAAGTCTGAACCTTCAGAGACGTTTTGAGCCACACTGGCCTCAAGATCTAATTGATCACGCAACTGATCGAAAAAAGCAATCTGTAAATTGGTGCCCAAAGTTACGCTACCAGTTTGGATAACCTCATCATCAGACATATCTAAGATGGCTTTAATCAGGGTAGTTTTACCCGCACCATTTGGTCCAATAATACCGATTTTGTCACCACGCACGATTGTGGTGGTAAAGTTATCGACCAATACATTACCATCATATTCAAGATGTAGGTCTTTCACTTTACACACAAGCTTCCCGCTCTTATCGCCGCTGGTCATGGTGATGTTGACATTGCCTACTTGTTCACGGCGTTGTTTGCGCTCTTCTCGCAACTGTTTTAGCTCACGTACACGGCCTTCATTACGGGTACGGCGTGCTTTAATGCCTTGGCGAATCCATACCTCTTCTTGAGCGAGTTTTTTATCGAAATTGGCATTGTTTTTCTCTTCGGCGATCAATTGCTGCTCTTTTAGCTCTTGATAGCGTGCGTAACCGCCAGCGCCTTGGGTCACGTCATAGCTGCTGAGCTTGCCGCGGTCTAACTCAATAATACGAGTCGCTAACTTATCAACAAAAGCCCTATCGTGGGTGACAAAAAGCAGGGTAAGACCTTGCCAGTCTTTTAAGAACTGTTCTAGCCATTCGATACTGGCCACATCTAAGTGGTTGGTTGGCTCATCAAGTAGCAAAATATCCGGCTTAGTCACCAAAGAGCGGGCAAGAAGTACACGGCGTTTACGGCCGCCTGATAAGGAGGATAAGTCATCTTCAGGATCTAGCCCCATAGTGGTAATGATTTGGCGTGCTTCACGCTCTAAATCCCAACCATGTGCCGCATCAATATCATGCTGCAAGTCTGACATAGCCTCACATGCTGTCATGTCCCCTGACGCGCAAGCATCGGCCTTTTGGTTATAAGCAATGAGCAGCTCTGCGGTTTTTTTGTCGCCGCCCATAACAATGTCTAAAATGCGCCCACTGGTTTCGGGTACGTCTTGCTCAAGCATTGCCACCTTGACGCTGCTGTTAATAACCACCTCACCACTGTCAGGAACAATGCGTCCATCGATGAGCTTAAATAAAGTAGACTTTCCCTCGCCATTACGGCCAATCAAACAGACGCGCTCACCCGCCTCAATGCTTAAGTCGATGCCATCAAGAATGGGCGCGACGCCGAAGGCTAAGTGGATGTTTTTTAAATTAATAAGTGCCATAACTGTATTATCACCGTGTGCTACATGCTAAAATTAAGCACAGTATATCATGCAGGCAACAAATCATAACCTGTCAATACTGCCGCTTGAGATTAATTGACTTCGCCCTTGTCTCTATACCCATTTGTTAACTTCTAAACAATTGATTCACAAAAAAAGCCATTACCATGTCAAAGCCTAATGTTGTTCAGACCGATCCCATTTATCAAAGCCTACAGCAGCAGATAGCTGACTTACAGTCTCACGTGGCTTATATGGAGTTGACCATAGATAGCTTAGATACAGTGGTGACTAAGCAAGATAAGCAGCTACAAGACATGCAGCGTCAGTTGCAATTGGTCTATGCACAGCTCAGCCGTCAGATCGATTCAGGCATTGCTCCCTTTGATGCTGCCTCTGAAGTTCCGCCCCACTATTAAACCTAAACCCTTCTAAAAAATATTAAAGACTCACTGGTCATAATAAAGATAATGACCTTTTTGCATAGCTTTTATTGCACCGCTACGGCCTTGTGTTAAGCCTTATAAAACCGGTTTGTCTCAAAAAATAACACCATAAACACCAAAAATTTATTTCCTTTAGGGTCTCCAAAAAATTGTTAAAACAATAAGTATAAATATATCAAAGTGTTGCAATTCATTTCTTAGTTAAGTAGTATTGCCGATAACTGATTGTTCGGTAGGTAATAAGTAACCCAACGATAGTCAGTATCCATCCCTGTTTTATGACCTCATATTTAATGAGAAGCCTAATCATAAAGCTCAAGTGCCCATCCTATAAATGGAATTTTTGGAGAAATAAATGCGCTCATCCTTTGCTATTAAACCCCTCGTTACTGCCATAGCGGCTTTCTCAGTTGCAAGCGTTGCTCAAGCAGCAGGCCTTGATCGTTCAGGTCAAGATACCACTGCGTTTTTCCAAGATGGCACCTATGCAGAAGCTGTTTATACTTACATCGATGCTGATGTAACCGGCCGTGATGCTGCAGGCAATAAAGTAAAAGATATTGCTAAGGATTATGACTTCTTCCGTTATGGTGTAAAAACAGATATAGATAATAAATTCAGTATTGGTGTGTTATATGACGAGCCTTGGGGCGCAGCTGCTGATTACCATGGTAATAATGACTTTGTGGGCTCACCAAGTCGAGTAGCAGATAGCCTTATCTCATCACGTTTAGGTAATGGTGCACCTGAAGCTGATAATATAGGCGTTAACAACGTTGAGCAGTTCAAAGGCTTTATCAATCAAACAGCAGATAAACTAGCAGAAGGTCGACAGCAGCTAGCAACTTTACAAGGTTTTGAGCAGCAAATTAACGCAGCCATTGCTGGTGGTGCGCCAATGGAAGAGATTGATCAACAAGTGGCACAGACGGCTGCACAATTAGGCCGACCAGAGATAAATAGCTTTGCTGCTTTTCAGCAACTGGTTAATGGGACTGAGCAATCGCTTGCAGATGGAGAAGCAAACTATCAGCGCTTGAAAGGCTTAGAAGGGGTACTAGATACCGCTCTTACAAATGCAGAAGCCACAGAAGTAGAGGTGCGCTCTGAAAGCTTAACCGGTTTATTAGGCATGAAGTTTGGCCAAAATAATAACTTCCAAGTTTATGGTGGTCCGGTTGCCCAGCGCTTAAAAGCCAAAGTAAAATTACGTGGTAATGCTTATGAAACCGCAACGGGCTACGATTTAAATGTTAATCCAGATATTGACTATGGTTGGATCGCAGGTCTGCAATATAGTAAGCCTGAGATTGCATTAAAAGCATCTTTAACCTATCGCTCAGAGATTGATCATGAGGTGACAGCTAGTGAGTATTTACCTTTAGCGGCCTTGCGTGGCGTGCCACCAAATCAGGCTAATAAAATGGAAATCACCACGCCTGAGTCTGTGAACTTTGATTTCCAAACCGGTATTAACCCAACAACATTAGCAACAGCCAAAGTGCGCTGGGTGCCTTGGGGTGACTTCAAAATTACACCTCCTTTGTATAACGCCGCATCACAGTTTGATTATGGACCTAAGGGTTTAAATCTAGTGGATTATGATGATGACCAGTGGGTTGTTGAATTAGGCTTAGCAAAACGTCTACAACCCAATCTAGCCATTTCAGGAACTATTGGATGGGACAGCGGCTCTGGTGATCCTACCACTTCTTTAGGTCCTATTGAGGGCTACTATAGCGTAGGTGCTGGTGCTAAATATAATCTTGATGAAAACTGGGCCATTTCAGCCGGTGGTAAATACCTATGGTTTGGTGATGCCAAAGGTCAGATTCCAAATGGCAATATCGTAAGTGATTTTAAAGACAATGATGGCTTTATCTTGGGTGTGAAACTGTCTTATCAAGATAAATAATCTTTATAGTAAAACGTCCTATTTCTAAGCAGCCAGCTTTGCTTAGATAAGCCATAAAAAAGCAGCCTAAGGCTGCTTTTTTATGTTTTTTGATAAATTACTAAAACAAGTGTTGCTATAAATACTTATTTTCACTATCCTTATTACAAGAATTACGTATTTTTACATATATTCAATATTTTTATTCGTATGTTAAGAATATGTATGCCTTTGGCACAGGATTGCCTGCGACTCTCATCGCTATTTTATAAACAGATAGCATGTGGCCAATAACTTTCATGGAGAATTCCCAATATGTTACACAAATTCCCTATCTCTAAGCTGACGCTTGCTCTTTTAACATTACCCCTAGCTTCTTTAACACACGCTGCCGGCCTTGATCGCTCAGGGCAAGATGTTACTGCTTTTCTTCAAGATGGTACTTACGCTGAAGCGGTTTATACCTATGTAGATGCTGATGTTTCAGGTGTGGATAACTCAGGTAATAAAACTGGAGATATAGCGGAAGGCTATGACTTTTTTCGCTATGGTGTAAAGACCGATGTGAATGATAGATTCAGTGTGGGTGTGCTTTATGATGAGCCTTGGGGGGCATCGGCTAAATATAGAGGCGATAATAATTTTACTGGCGTAGCAAATATGACTGGAGCAGGGGCTATTCAGCAAATTGCTCAGCAGGCCATTGCTAATACAGAAAATAAAATTGAGACCGTTCAAGGCTTACAAGCCAGCCAGAACCCACAAGGTTTGGATGCCTTAGTATATGCTACAGCTCTAGCGGGTCTAAATAGTACCCTCGATAGTTATAAAGAATTAGCTGCGGCACCTTCTTTAGAGAAGTACAACGGTATTATAGATCAAACTAATGATACACTAGCTGGCACAGAGGCCACATTAGGTTCTCTAGGTCAATTCCTAAGCCCAGAAGCGCTTGCTACTGCACAACAACTTCTACAATCTAATAAATCAGATGCTGCCACATCTGAAAATGCTAGAGATGCAGTTGCTAATCTATTAAGTATTGATGGAGCCACAAATGTAGAAGTTCGTTCTAATAATCTATCTGTAATTGGCGGGGCAAAGTTTGGTGCTAATAATGAATTTCAGGTTTATGGTGGTCCTGTAGCGCAACGCCTTAAAGCTGATGTTAGATTAAAAGGCGATGCTTACAAGCAAGCTGCTGGTTATACTGCACATATCTCTCCTGATATTGACTATGGTTATTTAATAGGTTTTTCTTATAGTAAGCCAGAAATTGCTCTGAAAGCGGCATTGACATATCGATCTGAAATCGAACACTCATTAACGGTCGCCGAAAGTTTCCCAGCATTGGCTATTGTAGGTCAAAACCCAGAAGCTTTTAGTAATTTTAAAGTAAAGACACCTGACTCTTTCAACTTTGATTTCCAGACAGGTATTAACCCCACCACATTAGCCACAGCTAAGATCCGTTATGTGCCATGGAGCGACTTCTCTATTGTGCCACCACTTTATAATAAAGCGTCCAATTTACCTTTAGTTAATTATAGTGACGATCAATGGCAAGTAGAATTAGGCTTAGGTAAACGGTTGGCTGATAACTTAGCTGTATCTGGTTCAGTCGGTTGGGACAGTGGCGCTGGTGACCCAACTTCTTCACTAGGCCCTATTGAGGGTTATTATAGTGTGGGGCTTGGTGCCAAATATGACTTAACCAAAAATTGGGCTGTATCGGCTGGTGGTAAGTATTTGTGGTTTGGAGACGCAAAAGGCTCATTACCAAGTCGTGAGGTTGTTTCAAACTTTAAAGATAATGATGGATACATTGTAGGCGTTAAACTGTCTTATCAGGACAAATAACCACAAAACTTATAATCTCTTATAAAAAAAGCAGCTCTGATGGGGCTGCTTTTTTATTTGCTTACAATTTATTATTTATTAAGTATCCGCTTAATAAAAGAACGCTATCCCTTAATGCACAAGCCTTAAGCCACAATAAAGCATCTTATTTAATTCAACTTATCTTAGTTGTACAGATTAACTATTCTAAAAATAATTGACTTGTTATATTAAGTCTGCCTAATATAAAAGGTGCAAATAAACGAAGTTAGTATTTCATTTCGATTTATTTGAACCAAACGAAATAATAGATTATACCTAGTCTTCATGGAGGAAGATGAATGTCACCAATGAATTATTCTGTGCTGAACAGCACCACGGCAAAAAAATTACAAACACCGCTTAAAGCGAGTGTTTTTTTACTAACCACAGTTATTCTGGCTTCCTGTGGACTAGACAGTAGCTCAACCTCTTATTATACCTCTCCTTCTGAGGTTCCTAGTAGCCCAGATACGCCACCGCTACCGCCTGAGCCAACACCTACACCTACACCAACGCCTACACCAACGCCTACACCAGAGCCAACGCCAGAGCCAACGCCAGAGCCAACGCCAGAGCCAACGCCAGAGCCTACACCTGAGCCTACACCAACGCCTACACCAACGCCTACACCAACGCCTACACCAACGCCTACGCCAGAGCCTACGCCAACACCTACACCAGAGCCTACACCAACGCCTACACCAGAGCCTACACCAACGCCTACACCAGAGCCGACACCAGAGCCGACACCAGAGCCGACACCAGAGCCGACACCTGAGCCAACGCCAGAGCCGACACCTGAGCCAACGCCTGAGCCAACGCCTGAGCCAACGCCTGAGCCAACGCCTGAGCCAACGCCTGAGCCGACACCAGTCGTTAACCCAGACGTAGCAGCTGATAGCGCAATGACGGGCTTCCAATCTACAGCTCTAAGTAGTGTTGCTAGAGAGATTGAGATTGCACAAACTGTTTTAGACAATGCAATTGGCTATGTCGCCATTCGTGATGACAAATCAAACTGGTCAGGAAATCAAGCTGATTTGGTTAACAAAGACGGTGCATTAGTGCCGGTTGATACACAAGATGGCGATAATTTCACCTCATTTGATAGCTTATCTGTACGAGCAGATATGGTGAAACCAGAGTCTGTCAAAAAACCATTGAACGTGTCATTAGGTGAATCTGGTAGTATCACAGTAGAAGCGGGTAAAGGCTCACTAAACCCTAATTTCAACTATAAATCAGTATATGAGAGTTTTGATACTCAAATGCAAGTGGGTCATATCTACGGCAATATTAGATCGGGTATAGCTGGAGATTTATCACGAGTCTCAAATGTTTATGTCCAAGGTCATTTAACTGATCAAGCTGATCTTGATTATTTAAAGCAAGTTAATGAAGGTAAGGCAAAATATGAAGGTATAGCAACCTATATTGAGAAGTTACATTTGGGTGATTTTAACAAGGTAGATGGTAGTACTACTCTAGGTGTGACTCAGCATAACTACCAGACTACAGATATGGGTGCTGACCCGGTGCAAGGTAAATCAAGTTTCGATGTCGACTTTGTGAATAATTCTGTTAAAGGTGAACTGACTTTTAATGGTGATTTCAAATACAACTCAAGTGGTAAGATTGGCATTGTAGCAACCATTGACGGCAATACTTTTGCTGGCAATGCAAATGGTATCGACACCGCAGGTGGCTTCTACGGTGAAGATGCTCAGTTCCTAGGCGGTATATACCAAGATGCCTCAGCAATGGAAGGTGCTTCAGGTGGTAAAGGTACGACTCCAGGTACTGGAACCAAATTCCAAGGCACATTCGGAGCTGAAAAACAGTAAATATTAAACATTAAATTTAGTCTTTTTTAACTATAACAAACAAAAAAAGTATCGTTAGATACTTTTTTTGTTTGTTTTTTTTTGTTTGATACTGTACTGTAACTAAAGCTATTGTTTAAATTCAGTTAACAGATGTGCTTATTAGTAGCTGCATCATACTGTATAAACACTCGAGACTACTAACTATGCAACACTACATCATCTTCATGGAGGAAGACGAATGTCACCTATCATCAGTCATTCAATATCAAACAGCTCAGCTATTTCTACTGCAAAAAATCTATATACCTCAAAAAAGTTAAAAACGCCTTTAAAAGCCAGTGTGGTTATTCTAACCACGTTAATTTTAGCTTCTTGTGGCTCTGATGGTAGCTCTACTTCCTACTATACAGCACCTTCAGATATTCCTTCTAATCCTGAAACCGGTAATGGAACCGGTGGTGACACCGATAACGGAACCGGTGGTGACACCGATAATGGAACCGGTGACGATACTGATAATGGAGCCGGTGGTGACACCGATAATGGAACCGGTGACGATACCGATAATGGGACTGGTGACGACACTGATAATGGAGCCGGTGGTGACACCAATAATGGAGCCGGTGGTGACACCGATAACGGAGCCGGTGGTGATACCGATAACGGAGCCGGTGGTGAAGCAACTGATGCAGAGCTGCAGCAGGCTTTAAAAGATTTAGATGATGCAAGAGCAGAAGCCCAAAAAGCTCAACAGGAAGTTGCTGCCGCAAAAGCAGAAGCTGAAAAATTACAACAGGAATTAGAAGAGGCACAAAATGCTAGCGGCAGTGGTAATTCAGAACAATTAAAGGCCATTGTGGAGGCTAAGACAGCTGCAGCAGCAGAGGCTGCTTTGGCAGTAACAGCCAAAGAAAAAACAGCAGCCGATGCCATTGCGGCAGCGCAGGCGCAAACGACAGCTGCCGAAGAAGCCCTACAAGCAGCTAATAATGCAGCAGCAGCGGCTGAGATTAAGAACGCTGCTGAATCAGCGAAGAGTGGTGTACAGACCTTAAATGTAGACGTTGTACCGTTAAACAAAGTATTTAACACCACCACACGCGACTTTGACGCAGATAGCACAAGCGTTGTTGCCCGCGCTGATCTGG